>JAFSUE010000190.1 GCA_017445435.1 Selenomonadaceae bacterium
AAAACGCTGTTACATTTGAAGATAACCCCGCCGTTGCAGAAAATCCTACGGAAAATTTAAGCGCAGAATTTATTGACGTTGTGCCAGAAAATTTTAATGTAGATGAAAATATTGTTACGATACAGCCCATAAGTTTAAGCGCGAATGAATTTGAAAATAATTCAACTGCTACAGAAAATTTAACTGCGGAATTTGCTGACGTTGCGCCAGAAAATTTAATTGCAACTGAAAATATTGTTACGGTACAGCCCATAAATTCAAGCGCGAATGAATTTGCTGAAAAAAATTTAAATGCTGAACCGATTGTCATTCCAGAGCAAAATTTAAATGCCGATTCAACCGTTGAAAGTAACGACCAACCGACGATAACCGACAACAATTCAGTGAAAGGATAAAAATATGGGCTTTTATGTTGGCATTGACTTAGGGACGACTAATAGCACCGTTTCAGTGATACAAACAAAAAATTTTGACGACTCCCCGCTTGATACGCTTACGACTTGCCCCATTTACCAATTCAATGAACGTGTCGGCGAAGATTTTGCAGATATTTGTTTACCTTCGGCGCTTTACTTCGACATTAATAATAAGCGCGTTTATACTGGGCATTACGCCAAATTATTTTATTCTTCTGGCTATAGATCTTTACAAACTGCAAAGTCTATAAAAACTAGAATGGGTGGAGATTCGCGCCTAGAAATTCCGCCCTTTTCAGGTAACGGCGAATCGAAAATTTTTGATATGAAAGAATGCGCGTCTTTTTTCATACGGACGATAGTTAATTCATTGAAAAGGCACTACCCCAACATTGCAAATATAACTGATGAATGCGTCGTGACTGTACCAGCGGCGTTTAATGATGATGAACGCGTCGCTACAAAAAATGCTGTACTTTTAGGCGGCTTTAAAAATTGTACGATTTTGGATGAACCAACTGCCGCGTTGCTTTCGTACATAAACAGTAGCGCCTACAATGATGATGACGAAGAGGAAGACACCGTTTACAAAATGGTTTACGATATAGGCGGCGGCACTCTTGACGTATCCATTGCAAAGTTGACTGATGACGGCTACGGCGGCTACACGGTGGATATTGTTGGACTTTCAGACAGAATGAATTTAGGCGGCGACAATTTCGACCGTATACTTGGCGCTTATTTTCTAAAAGAATTTGAGGCTACACGGGAGAAGATTGAAACGCGTTCAAAAGAAGATCAAAGTAGAATCATTGCTCGATTAGTTTCAAATGCCGAATCTTATAAAATTGAACTCAATGAAAAGATTCTGCCCAACTTGGACAATCCACGCCGTTTAGACAGAGTACAAATAAAAGTTAGCTTTAACCTGATTGACGGAATGGCGGTAAATGGAGTTGTGCTAAAGAAATCGCATTTCGACGATCTTTTCTCCCGTTTCACTTCGCCAAATGAAACGAAATTCGGATTGTTAGCGCCGATTAAAACTGCCTTGCGTCGCAGTAACCTTGATAAAGATGACATTAGCGAAGTTATTTTAACTGGCGGTATGTCAACTTTTTATTCTGTCCATGAGACGTTGCAACAATTTTTCGGTGATGTACCTATGAATGTTGTTGAAGATACGCGGACGGCAGTTTCACGCGGCGCGGCGTTGTACCATTGGAGTCTTGATGATAGAAATGTTGCTTACGACGTACGAAAGATTGACACAATTAGTAACAAGTTGGCTAGCAATATTTACGTTCGCAATTCCGACGGAAAATTTGAATTGCTTATCCCTACCGATATGAGCGTAAAAAGCGGAACTTTCTTTTACACAATCGCTGATGATGATGTAGCCTTCCTGCCGTTTTACCTTTACAGCGGCAGTGAACCGACAGACGGCGAAGATAACACCGCTACTTATACGCAACTTACTGGGCGTATGATTAAGGCTAAGCCTGAATATAAAAAAGGCGCCAAAATTCCAATTTCTTGGTCAATCGACGACAATAAAGTTATTAACATTCAACTGCAGGACGACAAAAGTATAAGTCTGTCTCAACTTTTGACGCAAGATGAAATTGAACAAAGTATAGTTAATGATTATAAAGTTAATTAAAGGCTATCTATAAATTTAATTTTGAAAAAATTTTTTAAAAATTTCTCTGCCGAAAAATTTCATACATTAAAACTGCCGCCGCCGCTGATGCGTTGAGTGAATTTATTTTTCCAGCCATTGGAATTTTTATCAGCACGTCGCAATTTTCACGCGTCAAACGGCGCATTCCCTTACCTTCATTGCCGATAACTAAAACTATTCCGCCTGTTAAATCTGCGTCGTAAAAATTTTTTTCAGCGTCCATTGAACTGCCGACAACCATTAAATTCATTTCACGCAATTTTTCCAAAGTTTGAGCAACGTTGACGACTTGCGCAACTTTCACGTATTCAACAGCGCCAGCTGAAATTTTTGCAACCGTTGAATTTAATGAAACACTTCGACGCTTAGGAATTATTACGCCGTGAACTCCTGCCGCATCTGCTGTACGTAATATCGCGCCAAAATTTTGTGGGTCTTCTAATTCGTCAAGCAAAATTATAAACGGCGGTTGCTTCTTCGATTCAGCAAGCGCTAAAATTTCTTCTAATGTCGAATAAGCTACTGGCGCGGCAATGGCAATAACGCCTTGATGACGACCGCTAAAAAGTTTGTCAAGTTTTGCGCTATTCGTGAACTCACAAAAAATTCCCGCCTCATTCGCTAAGGCGAGAATTTTTTTTATTGAGCCTTCACTGCCCTGCGCGATAAAAATTTTGCTGATTGTTCGTCCTGCCTTCAACGCTTCAGTTACGGCGTTTCGACCGACGATTAAATTTTCTTCCATATAATCACCGCGCAGATTATATCAGAAAAATTTTTTGCCGCAAATATTTTTGTAAATCAATGCAAATTACTTTTTACCTTTTTTACGCGATTCAAAATCTTCATCAAGTTCTTTGCGCCATTCGTCATCAACAGGCATGCCCATTGGAGCTGCAGCGGCAAACGCGCCCATAAAACTACTGACTGCCGCAAAACGCTTTTCCGTACCTGTGCTGTCATTGTGATAATTAACTGCGCGGCTAGCACGTATGCCCATATGACTTGCAACGCTTATCGCGTCAATGTTCGCGCCCATAAAAATAAATTCCCAGCCTTTTTCCTGTTGCGCTTCGACAAGCTTTTTAATTTCTTTGTATGAAAAGCGCTCACTGGAATTTTCTTCGCCGTCAGTCGTGATAACGAAAAGCGTTTTAGCAGGTCTATCTTCTTCGCGAGCGTACTTGTGAACGTTTTTAATGTGTTTAATCGCGTCTCCAATCGCGTCAAGTAGAGCCGTTGAACCGCGCGTTTCATAATCTTTATCCGTCATTGGTTGAATGTCGGCAAGCGGTACGCGGTCATGCAGTACAACCGATTCGTGGTCAAAAAGTATTGTCGAAATCAAAACGTCGCCTTCAGACTTTTTCTGTTTTTCAATCATCGAATTGAAACCGCCGATAGTGTCCGACTCAAGTCCAGTCATTGAGCCGCTACGATCCAGGATAAAGACAACTTCCGTCAAATTTTTCATTTTTCATTCCTCCTAAAATTTTTTACATTTTGAATTATATTATAATCAATGTACAAAGAAATGTACATTACAATAAAAAATTTGCGTTAAAATTTTAAATGATTGTCACCTAGGGGCAGTTTGTAAATAAAAAAATTGAGGTACTTCGCGGCATTTCCCAGCGCCTAACCGCTACGCGGAATTAAGAATTTAGAATGTATAATGTAGAATTAATTCTTAATTCATAATTCTAAATTAGAAAAAGTGCCGCTATGTTTCTTTTTGCTACTTTTTCTTTGCGCCAAAGAAAAAGTAGTTCAATAAAAAATCAAAAATAATTTCAAGTTGAAGTTTACCAACAGCCCCTAGTACACAATTTTTATCGGTGAACGCGTCTTAGTGGTACGTGTAAAAAAGTAGATGGTGTTGAATAAATAAATGCTGAATCTCTCAAGCTATAAAATAAAGGTACTTCGCGGCATTTCTAGCGCCCTGCGAAGTTGGACACGTGATTAATGCGTAATTCGTAATTCGTAATGAAATTTTTTGTTCCAAAAGAAAAAAAGTTTAATAAAAAAATTAAAATTATTCAACACGACCTAGACGACAAAATTTATACGCGAATAAAAATTTTCTCCTGCATTATAATTAAATGAGTCGACACATTGACTTTCAAAAAAATTTTTGTTAGCATTTTACAAATTTATATGTTAGCAAACTTTTTTTGACGTAGGAGGTAGATTCCATTGATTTCAAGTACAGATTTTAGGACAGGTTTAACGATTGAGATTGACGGCAACGCATGGCAAGTTGTAGAGTTCCAGCACGTCAAACCTGGTAAAGGCGCGGCATTTGTACGCACGAAAATTAAAAATGTTGAAACTGGCGCCGTCGTCGAACGCACTTTCAATCCCAATGAAAAGATGCCGCCTGCGCGTCTCGATACTCACAAAATGCAGTACCTTTACGAAGAGGGCGGCAACTATACTTTCATGGATACTGAAACGTATGAACAAACTGAATTGACGAAAGATCAACTCGGCGACGCGCTTAATTATCTTATGGAAAATATGGAAGTCAATCTGCAGACTTTCAAAGGTCGTATTATCGGCGTCAACCTTCCCAATTCCGTCGAATTGAAAGTTACGGAATGTGAACCCGCCGTCAAAGGCAACACCGCTACTGGCGCTACGAAAAATGCGACGCTTGAAACTGGCTACGTCGTCCGCGTACCGCTTTTCATAAATGAAGGCGACATTTTAAGAATCGATACTCGTACTGGCAACTACATCGAAAGAGCCTAACTTAATTAAGAATTAAGAATGTAGAATTGGGAATGCGTAATAAAAAGATAAAGCCTTTAGGAATTTTCCTAAAGGTCTTTTTTTTATTAAGAATTATTTTTTACTACAAGCTAAAATTTTAAATTTCTCCTTCGTGATTCGCCGCTATATAATTTTCTGCGTCAAAGTCAACCTTTTTTATAAACTTCGCAGGAATGCCGCCGACAATCGTATAAGGTTCAACGTCTTTCGTGACGACTGCGCCAGCCGCTACAACTGCCCATTCACCAATCGTCACGCCTTGCAAAATCGTTGCGTTACTGCCAATCCAGACGTTATCGCAAATTTTTATCGGCGCGTAGCTAAGCTTACGATTTAAATTCGGTTCAAGTGCATGATTCGCCGTTGCCAGTACGACGTTGTGACCGATGAAAACTCTATCGCCAATCGTTATGCCGCCTTGATCTTGAAAGTGACAGCTTGAGTTGACAAAATCAAATTTGCCGAAAGTTATATTTTTTCCGAAGTCAGCGTAAAATGGCGGGAACAGTCTAAAACTTGGGTCAACTTGCTTGTGCGTCAGCCGTGACATAATTTCTACAATTTCTTCAGGCGTATGGTAACTTGTATTAAGTTCCATTTCAATTTTGCGCGTCTCTTGGCAGAGGTCTGCAAAAAATTTTGCGCGTTCAGGATTATTTATCGCGGGGTGATTTTCATCTGCGAAAGTTGCTAAAAGTTCTTCAAGTGTCATAAAAATTTTTCCCTACCTTTCAAATTTAACTGTAACATTTCCGCCGCCCAACGTCGACGCTAAATCTGCAACGTTTAAAATTTTGCCCAGCCGCGTGTAGCTGTAACTTGTCGAAAAATCTTTGTAGAAAAGTACAATGTAACTTGAATCGTACAACATCAAATCGCCCGTGCTAATTTCGCCGACGTGTTCATCATTCGACGGAAAATTTTCATTAAAGCGATAATATTTTTCGTTGCCATTCAGTTCGTTCATCGTGACTTCAAGCGGCAATTTTTCAAGGAATGCCCGCGCAGATTCGCTATCGTCAATCATAGCGTCAAAAATTTTTCCATTGATAGTAATTTTAATTTTCGTGCTAACCGCCGCCATTTCCTGCGCGGAAATTTTTTCTGTAGATTTTTCTGTAGGCTTTTCATTGCCATTCGCGCAACTTGTGAAAAAAATCAGCGTCAAAATTAAAGTTGAGAATAAAAATTTTTTCATCGCAATTCCTTATTTCACATTCAAATTTATGAAGTCTCTAATTTCGGCGAAAGAATCAACGCTTTCTTGAAGTTTCGGCAATAACAATGCGAAATCGTGAGACATTTCAGGGTAAACCGTCAACGTAACTTTCACGTCAGCCGCCGCCGCTTTTTTCGCAAGCTCAATACATTCATCTAAAAATAATTCGTAGCCGCCGACTTGAATTAACATTGGCGGTAAACTTTTCAAATCTGCGTAAACAGGCGATAAACGCGGATCATTCAATTTCAAGCCGTTTGCATAAGAAGATTTATCTAATTTCGAGTTAAGCGGCGTACCTTTTCCCAAAATTAAATCGCGGCGTTCATTATACTTGCGCGAAGGAAAATCATTTGTCATCGTTGCCGACGGCGAAACTAAAATTAAACAACTTGGTTGCGGAATATTATTTTCTTTCAAGTATAAAGACAGTGCAAGCGCCAAATTTCCGCCAGCTGAATCGCCAGTCACTATAATTTTTTTTGGGTCTACGCCACGACGAAGAATTTCATTGTAAACTTTCACGGCATCTTCAAGCGCGGCAGGATAAAGATATTGCGGAGCGGTACGGTAATCTACAAGGTAAATCTGCGCGGCGTCAGCAAGTACGCCTTGAACCATTCCTAAATTTCTGTAGCCGTTATCTAAAGGCAAAACGTAACCGCCGCCATGAAGTTGCACTACGACGCGGTCAGTTGTAGCGGCAGGATTTTCAAGCAGTTCAACCTTTGCGCCGTCCACTTCAAATTTTTCCCAAATCCAGCCATCTGGCGTTTCAAATTTTGAAAAAGGATGCCGTTCACCTTCTCTCCTATGAAAGACAACGTCCATTTTGGATTTAACGTAACGTTGCTTAGCCTTGCCGTCAAATTTTAAACCGTCATTCGGCAAAGTCCATACGGGCATTGCTGAAGTTGCTGAAAAATTTATCAGCACAAGCACGGCGATTAAAGCTTGTATAAAAATTTTGCGCATAAACATTTCCTCCAGTCAAAAATTGTAATCGCTATAAAAATCGGGAAACTTAATAAGAAGTATAAATTTTCTAATGAATATAAGATGTTCCCTCCTTAAATTTCTTTTCGCAATAAGTACAGGAAAAATGGCGCTCCTAAAATTGCCATTAAAATACCGACTGGCAATTCAATAGGCGCAAAAATTATTCTTGCAAAAGTGTCACTGAAGATTATGACTGCCGCGCCTAAAAATGCCGTTGCTGGCAATAAAAATTTGTAGTCCGAGCCGATTAAAAGTCTTGCCGTATGTGGAATGATTAAACCGACGAAACCTAATAAACCAGCTACACAAACTGATGACGCCGCTAAAAGTGCCGCTAATGCCGTTAAAATTGTTCGCGTTAAATGGACGCGCAAACCTAAACCAGTTGCCACTTCGTCGCCGAGTTGTAAAATGTTTAAATGCCGCGCCGATAAAAAAGTTAAAATTACGCCGAAAATTGTATATGGAAATAAAATTTGTACGTGAATCCAACTTCGCGCAGAAAAGCCGCCGACCATAAACATTAACGCGCCGTGAACTTTTTCGCTATGAAAAATTAGTAAAGCTGAAATTCCTGCGCCTAAAAATGCGCTGACTGCCACGCCCGCTAAAATTATTCTTATCGGCTTAATGCCATTTTTCCACGCCAAAATGTAAATCATCAATGCGGCAAGCATTGCGCCTACAAAGGCGGCAGGTGTCATTAATGCGCCTGCGTCGTCGAAAATCAGCATTACAAAAATTCCAAAAAGTCCCGCGCCTGATGAAATGCCGATTATATGCGGGTCTGCCAATGGATTTTTCATTACGGCTTGCAAAATCGCGCCTGACAATGCTAAATTTATTCCAACTAACATTGCGGCGATTGTTCGCGGCAGACGAATATTTTCTAAAATTTGGCGTTGCGTTTCATTTAATGAACTTTCGCCAAAAAAATTTTGAAAAACTTCCGACGCGCCAATTTCTACTGAACCGTTCATTAAGCTAAAAAAAAATCCCGCGACTGCAAAAATCGCGAAAAAAATTATTTTTGTGATTTTCATAAAAAATTTTCCAGCGCCGCCAAAAGTTCATCGTTACTTACAGCGTAAGTTCCAACTTTCGCCACTACGACGCCTGCCGCTACGTTTGCTAAAAATGCCGCCGCAGTTGAATCAATTCCGCCTGCCAATGCTAAAGTGAAAACTGCAATGACTGTATCGCCAGCGCCTGACACGTCGAAAACTTCCTGCGCGTGTGCTTTTACGTGAGAAATTTTTTTACCGTCAACCAACGTCAAACCTTCTGCAGAGCGCGTAACTAAAATTCCATTTAAATTAAATTTTTTTATGATTTGCCGCGCAGATTTTTCAATTTCAGCGTCGACGTTAGAAATTTTTTTCGGCAGGACGGCGTTAAATTCTTTCAAATTCGGCGTGATAAAATTTGCAAAATTATATTTCGACCAATCGTCACCCTTAGGATCAACCGTGACGATTTTTTTTAATTGCCGACAACTGCAGATAATTTTTTGGCAAATTTCTTCGGAACAAACACCTTTTCCGTAGTCAGAAATTATCACGGCGTCGACTTTTTCAATTTCCGCAAAAACATTTTCCAAAAAAATTTTTTCCGCGTCGCCGTCAATTTCCGCCGTATCTTCAAAATCAAGCCGCAACATTTGTTGATGACCGCTAATGACGCGAATTTTTGTTGTGGTAGGTTTATCTGCGCGAAAAATCTTTGAGCCGTCAACGCCATAACTTTTTAATTTGTTCAAGAAAACTTCGCCGTGATTTTCTTTGCCAATCTGCGCGATTAACGAAGTTTGACAGCCAAGCCTAGCTAAATTGTGGGCAACGTTCGCCGCGCCGCCTAAAGTTTCTTTAACTTTCGTCACGTGATTAATTGGAACTGGCGCTTCAGGAGAAATGCGCGTGACTTCGCCGAAATAATATTTGTCCAACATAACGTCGCCGACGACTAAAATTTTACAGTTTTTGACGCCGTCTGCCACAAAATTTTTTAATTCTCTATTCAAAATTTTTCCCCCTAAAAAGTTTATTCATTAAAATTGCAATGTCAGCAAAATTTTTTACCTCATCAGTTATCGCGTTTAAAAAATTGTCATTGTGATTCAAATCTACAGCAAGTTCACTAATCATTTCAAAAATTTTTCGCGCATGTTTATTGAACATTGAAAGCGCCATTGCCTCAACAATTTTATAGTTCACGGCGAAAACGGCGTAGTTGTGCTGAATCGTACCTTCAATTTTGAATGGATAAGCGCCGCCGAAAAATTCGTTGACCAAATAATTTTCCAGCGTCTGCGCGTACTTTTTCAAAAATTTTTTACGAACTTTATCAGAAATGTTGAAGTCAATTTGCCGTAAAAATTTTTCTGCCGCACCGTCACGAATTTTTGAAATAACGTTTGACATCAGCGTTAAAAATTCTTTTTGCTGGAAAGTTACGCTGGAAATTAACAATGGCATTTGTCCGACAAAAAATTCTTCCGACGTGTAAATCTTATTCAACGTGGAAATTGTTTCCAAGTCTCCGCGCAGAAAAATTTCTTCGACTTGCCGCAAATAAAATCCAAGTACGATTAATCGTCCGTCGATTGACAATCTTTTTTCCTGCAGAATTGAAATTGCCGTCAGCTGAATTTCTACTGCGTACGGCAAAA
>JAFSUE010000191.1 GCA_017445435.1 Selenomonadaceae bacterium
CTAAAAAATTTTTTCAAGCGGCTGACAGATACGAGGGGTGCGGGAATCGTCGTTATATGGAAATTGAGTTCGCTCTTCCCAATGAACTTTCTACCGTTGACCAATATCGCCAGATTATCGAAGCTTTTATTGCCAAACATTTAAACGACCTTTATTTCGCTTATGCCATTCATGAAAAATTTGGCGCATTATCAAACGGACAACGTCATCCGCACGTTCATATTATGTTTTCCGAACGCCTCATTGATGACGTAGAGAAAATCAAGGAACGTACCCCTAAGAATTTTTTCAAGTATCCCGCTAGAAAGAAAAAAGACGGCAGACAACCGTCTTTTGAGGAAAAGTTTAATCGCGGCGCTCCAAAAGCTCGTAAGTGGGCTGAAAAATCTTTTCTTCCTATTCTTCGTGCCGATAAAAAGCGCGTAATCAATAAAGCCGTTATCACCTACTTCAGAATCAGTTTTCCATTCAGCAATGGTAAGGTTACGACCGTTTAAGGGGCGCGTACCTTTGGAGTAACGTAAATTATTTGTATCGGCTTCCCAACCGACTTTGCGTAATTGTTCATCAATCAACGCACGAATTTCAGTTTCATTCATTTTTCCAATCATAATCAATTCCTATAGCCTTAAGCTTATCTATCACAAGATTGTTTGTGAGTAGAATATAGAAAAAAATGGCGTATTTGTCAAAATTGCTTTATAAAAAATCCCTACGTCTAAACGCAGGGATTTTTTTTATTTTTGAAGGGGAAATTACTTCTCCTTTAATGGAATTTCCTTTAACAAGTTACGTATATTGACAGGAGGGGGGTAGTATAATAAAATCCATATTAATTGTTAGGGAAAATTTTTTATAAATCCTCACGGCAGCAAAATTATTAATCCCCCAAATTTTAATTGTATTGGAGGAATTTTTTATGGCAAACTACACAAGAAACAACGAAATTATCAGCGGCGCAGAAGGTAAAATGGATTATCATACTCTTACATCTTCCGCTGATTCAGTCTTAGTTACAAATGTTACTGTTGTATCAGGCGGCTCGGTTCCGGTACCCGACTATTGGGAACCCTATACCGTAAATGGCGGCGTTATGATTTATGACGGCAAAGACGCAAACGACACCATGAACGCCAGAAATTTGAAAATCGAAGGTGGACTGTTTCAATATCTCGGCGGCGACCAAAACGACAACTTGTCTATCAATGGCGCAAATGTAAGCGGCGGTTCATTGAAAGCTAATGGCGGTTGGGACGAAGACACGCTTAACGTTTCCAATGTAACAATAAGCGGCGGCAATACCTATGTACACGGCGATACGGGTACTGATAATGTTTCAGTCAGCAAAGTTTCAGTCACGGGCGGCACTTTCCAGCAACGCGATCACGGCAGAAGTAATGTAAATACTGCAAGTGAAGTTACAATTCAAGGCGGACATTTTGAATTAAGCACAGGTATTTTGGAACGTGTTGGCAATGACCCGTTAGACGCAAGTTCAGTTGTTGAAAGCATTGGCGGCAGTAATACACTTTCTGCAAACAAAATTTCAATGACAGGTTCTCAAAGCAGTTTGGCTGTCTACAGCGAAGGCGCAAATAATTCTATTAAAGTTTCAGATGTTACAATAACAGGCGGCTATACAAGTATTCGCGGCGGCGTAACTGCCAACGTTAAAGGCGAACAAGGCAAAGATACAATTTCTGTTTCAAATTTTAACCTTACAAGACCGAGCGGCTATAACAGCGAAGGCGGCGAAGTTACAATTTCCGGCGGCGGCAGTAATAACAATGTTTCGGTTTCAAATGTTTCTGTCAGCGGCTACACTTCCAACACCTATACTAAGGACGGTTTTTATATCAGCGGCGGCGTTTCAAATAATAACGTTTCAGTTTCAAATTTGACGCTTAATGGCGCGGGCAGAGCATATGTTGAAGACGGCACAAGCGGCGGCGGTACAACTTCACTCAAAAATATTACTTTCGGCGGAAATACATACACATCTTTAAGAGCAAAAGGCGATACTGTTTCTGCGGACGGAGTAAATTTTGCCTACTCCGGTTATCTTTCACTTAGCGGCAACGGCGATATTTCCGCGCAAAATATTTTAAATACAGTTGGCGGCGGCGTCTCAATGGCGGGCAGTTCAGGCGTCGATAAAATTTCGCTTGAAAATGTCACAATGTCAAGCGGCACTGTTTCACTTAACGGCAACGGCGGCAACGATAATTTTTCTGTCGATAATGTTTCAATGACGGGCGGAAATATTTATGTTATCGGCGGCAACGGCAATGCAAGTGTTTCTGTCAGCAATATTGACAAAACAAGCGGTTATTTTGATATTGATATGGGCGGCAGTGATTCGGCTGCAAGCGGCAACGATACAATTTCTGTTGAAAATATTTCAAACGCCCAACGCGCTTATTTTGATATTTATGCACGTGGCGGCGCGGACTCCATTTCAATTAAAAATTCTTCGTCATCTTCGACAATTCAAGGTTATTTGAGAGCTTACGGAGGCGCGGGCAAAGATTCTATTTACGTTGAAAATATTTCCGTTACAGGCTACTATTCCGGCAGTTCAATCGACGGCGGCGCAGATGACGATTTTATTTCTGTCAAAAATTCAGGCGTAAATATTTATGGCGAAGACGGCAAAGATACTATCAGTGTTGACGGTTATGGTGGAAACATTGACGGCGGCGCAGGCGACGATTCAATTTCTGCAACAAATTTGACTGAAAGTATTAACGGCAACTTTTACGGCGGCGAAGGTAACGATACCATTGAATTTTATGAAACTTGGATGCC
>JAFSUE010000192.1 GCA_017445435.1 Selenomonadaceae bacterium
ACGGCTGAATGATTCTTTTGACGCAGTTGTCATTGCCGATTATGAAAAAGGTGTCTGCACGGAATTTTTCTGCGCCGCCGTAATAAAAGCCGCCCATAGTCACGGCGTCCCCGTCGTAGTTATGCCGTACGGTCAACGCTGGATTAAGTACGCGCAGGCAGATTATCTCACGCCGAACATTGCCAAGATTAATAAAGTTATGTTAAATCCAGTCAACGGCGCTGATAATGACGCGGTCGAACGGGCTAGCCGATACATAATGCGAAAGTTCAAAGTGAAAAATGTTTTGGCGACGCGCTCGGCTTACGGTGTAACGCTGGTTACGGAAAATGACGTTGTCCACATTCCAACGAAGTTTCAAGAAGTTTTTGATAGCGCAGGTGCCGCCGATACAGTAGCCGCAATTTTTGCAATGGCGCTGGCAGGTGGGCTTAAACCGTCGGACGGAGCTTTCATCACGAACATTGCGGCGGGCGTCGTCATTTCAAAATCTGGTACTTATGCCGTAACACGTGATGACATTTTCAAAGCCTTAGGGCTGAATTGAATTAAGAAGTTAGAATTAAGAATTAAGAATTTATAGGAGCGTATCATGGCAATACTCGAAATAAAAACTGCAGGTGATCCTGTTTTGAAACAACACTGCAGTGAAGTTGAAAAAGTTGATAAACGTTTGCGAAATCTTTTAGACGATATGGCGGAGACAATGTACGCTAGCGAAGGTATTGGAATTGCCGCGCCGCAAGTTGGCGTACCTATCCGCGCAGTTGTCGTCGATGTGGATAAAAAGCGTTACGATTTAATTAACCCTGTCATCACGTACCGCGAAGGTTCAGTTGTCGATTCTGAAGGCTGTTTGTCCTGTCCAAATCTTTTTGGTGACGTTGAACGCGCTGAAAAAATTCGTGTCAAATACATTTCGCGCTTTAATAAAGAACGTGAGATGGAGGCGGAAGGGCTTTTAGCACGTTGCATTCAACACGAAGTAGATCACCTTGACGGCAGACTTTTCATTGACATTGCACAAAATATTACTCGCGGCAAAGTTCAACGCGATAAGGCAAAATAATTTTCAAGTTCAAATTCGATTAAGAAAAATTTTTTACAGGGGGGCGATCTTTTGGTTAAGGAAGAACTTTTAACACTTTTGAATGACGAAGAAGTTAGAAGAAAAATTGTAGAGATTGTACGTTTTGGCGTCAAAAGTCCCGCCTCAAAATCTGCGCGGCTGGCAGCAATGAAAATTGATTTAATGTTCCTGCTCTGCGATGGAGATATTCGCGAAGAAATTTTGAAAATCGTACAAAGTGACGAAAAAATTTCTGCGTCGCCCGTTAAACCGCCTGTTAAACCTAAAACGTCTGCTAAAGCTACGCCGCAAACTGAAAAACAGACTGCTGAAAAACCTAAACAAATTACGTCGACTGGTGCAGACACTGACATTATGGCGCTTAGAAATAAAATTCGTAGCCGCTTAACGAATAAACCTGCCGCCGAGCCGCCGCCTGTCGTCGAAGATGAAAAAGTTGATGAGCCGTCCGATTTGAAGTTCACGTACATTTCTGAAAAGACTTGTCCAATTTGCGAAGAAAAAACGCGTATCGTTCAATGTAAAACGCGGCTTGTTGCTGACACGTTGGATATTGATTTTTGTATGCACTACAAAAATTTCAATCCGTACTTGTACACAATTTGGGTGTGTGAAAAGTGCGGTTACGCGGCAGATGAAACGCGCTTTCAAGATAGATACGCTGATAAAGTTCGTAAAGGCGTGCGAAAATTTTTGAGTGAAAATGATATGCGTACGCCGTTTGTTGAGACGCGGACAGCTGAAGAGGCGCTGGCTTTTTACGAATCAGCAATTTTTTTCAATGAAACGTTTGAACTGTCCAAAGGCAGGCAAGGTGGGCTTTATCAGAAAATGGCGTGGATTTGTCGCATTGAAGGCGATGTCGAACGTGAAAAAGAATATTTGTTGAAGGCGGCTGAACTTTATGAAGTTTCGCTGGACAGTGAACGCTATCCAATCGGCAAAGTTTCAGACACTGCCGCAACGTACATTGTCGCCGTTAATTATTTTATGCTGAAAGAATATGACAAGGCGTCGTATTATTTGAATCAGATTGTCGGCAATCCGAACTTGAGATCGACTGCGCCGAAAATTCATGAGAAGGCGCGGCATATTTGGCAAGATATTCGCGCTATGAAAATAAAAAAATAAAAAAAGTCTGTCGAAAATTTTTATCGGCAAACTTTTTAGTCAGTAGTTAGATTTAATAAAAATAAATTGTTGATATATAGAAAGGGGCGCGCATGGACGCGCGCCCGCCCGCGCAAATCGCTGGATGCGATTTCAGCGGGCAGTTTTCTTTTTGCTACTTTTTCTTTTCAAAAAGAAAAAGTAGTTTATAAAAAAATTAAAATTAATCAAAAATTCTAGTTAGGTTGTGTTGAATAAGTAGAATTTTTATTTTAATAAACTACTTTCTTTTGGCGCAAAAGAAAGTAGCAAAGAAAACATAGCGGCATTTGCGCGCTCGCGTTTTACTTTGCAATAGAAAAAACATTACGCCGCGTCGTTGTGTTCACATTCGTCCAACTCTGCAAGGCGCGATAAATGCCGCGTAATTACCGTGATTTTTTTACTTTGAAGGCACTACTCAATTATTCAACACCACCTAAAAAGGACTGCCAACTATATCAAAGTTATCTAAAAATTCGCCGTCTTTTTGCGCCAACGCCCAGCCAGCTGTACCGTCAGCCTTCCTGTAACATTCCCACGTATTAACCGATAAGCCTTGATTAGTAGGCTTACCTTGATATTCGCCCCACGCTGTCGGCATATCAACTTTACTGAAGAAATTTTTTATGTTCATCATATCAAGCCACCAAGCCTCTTTGCCTTGATACAAACCTAAAACAGAGCCTTCGCCAAGATACATTACAAGGTAAAGATATTCGCCTTCTTGCAACGTGAAAGTTTCCTCGCCGTCTGCTGAAGAAAGAACATCAAACGTACGCAAAATTTTTACAGGGTGCAACGCGGGATTAGTATAAACAATGCAGGAAATTCTTTCTACGGTTTCGCCTTCCTGCACAGTTCCGATAACGTTAGCGCCTTTCTCTTCGGGCTTGTCGTACAAGTCAACTTTAGTATTCGCAACAAGCGTCGCTTTAACTGGCGATTCATGAGGTTCGCGGTCTTTCACCAAATAAGATTGTGGCGCTTCCCAAAAAACTTTATGTGCAGCAAAGGGGCTTGACGCAAAAGTTATCATCAGCGTGAGAATAAACAGTGTAAAAAATTTTTTCACGTCGACCACTCCTAACTTTGAACAAAATTTTTACGGCAAAGTTTTAGCATCTTCAGTTGGCCAGAAAATTAAAACGGCTTTACCTTTGACTAAGTCCAACGGCACAAATCCAACGTCAGAAAAGCGGCTGTCCTCCGAATTATTTCTATTGTCGCCCATTACAAAGACTGTACCTTCAGGAACTGTAGCTTTTGAATATTCGCCTTGCGTCTTCTCCAAAATATAATCTTCGCGTTGCAGTTGGTCATTAACGTAGACGCGCCCGTCTTTAATTTCAATCGTATCGCCAGCCGTCGCGATAACGCGCTTGATAAAATCGCGGCTAGTGTCACTTGGATAACGGAAAACTATAATTTCTCCTTTATTTGGATCGCGCACGTAATAAATAAATTTATTGACGACCAATCTTTCATCGTGTTGCAGTGTCGGTTTCATACTTGGACCGTCGACGACGTAAAGTTCAACGATAAATGTACGAATCATAAGCGCTATTAAAACTGCC
>JAFSUE010000193.1 GCA_017445435.1 Selenomonadaceae bacterium
GCAGGATTTAAACGTTGTGCTTATCACGTTGAAGCGCGAATGTGGCTTATGTTCCGCAACGTTGAAGATTTTGAACGGCTTAAATCTTCCGCCGATAAGTTGACGGGAACTTTTGTATTCTCCGAAAACTTTGTAGACTACTGGAAATTAAAGCCAGACCAAATTGTTTTTCCTGCGTCTACCTCATCAAAAATTTACGATATATTAAATTTGTGGAAAGTTGAAAATTAGTTTTAGAATATTTTTAGTCCGTGATTCGCTACGGAGGTTTTATTTTTGCGATATTTTCGGGCGCTAGCGGCGCTGATACTCGATATAATTCACAACAGAAAATTACTTTGGCAAATGACGAAACGCGATTTTCGACAGCGGTATTTGGGCTCGTACTTAGGAATTTTATGGGCGTTCATACAGCCAACAGTAACCGTGCTAATTTTTTGGTTCGTCTTTCAAGTAGGCTTTAAATCCCAGCCAGTTGCCAACGTACCATTTATATTGTGGCTAGTCTGCGGAATGTTTCCTTGGTTTTTTATCAGCGACAGCATTTTAAGCGCTACAACTTCCGTACTTGAAAGTAGTTTTCTAGTCAAAAAAATTGTTTTCCGCGTTGAAATTTTGCCGATTGTAAAAATTATGTCCGCGCTTGTCGTACATATTTTTTTCGTCGTCGTACTGTTCGCAATGTTCGCGTATTATGGCTATTCCGTGTCGATTTACAATCTGCAAATAATTTATTACTTTTTCGCGATGATTTGTTTGACGCTAGGAATTTCATGGTTGACAAGTTCATTGACAGTTTTTCTGCGCGACGTTGGACAATTCGCGGCAATGATTTTGCAATTCGGCTTTTGGTTCACGCCAATTTTTTGGAGCTTGAAAATTATTCCTGAAGAATTTCATTTCTTCCTGAAATTAAATCCAGCGTACTATTTAATTGAAGGGTACAGACAAAGTTTCATCTACTACGAATGGTTCTGGCAACATATTCATCAAACGGCGTACTTTTGGACTTTCACGGCGATAACGGCATTTATCGGTGCGTGGTGCTTTAAAAAGTTGCGCCCACACTTCGCAGACGTTTTGTAATTGCCAATATTTTTTTGAAAGCTTAACAACTATTTTTGACGGAGAATTTTTAAGTGATAATTCGACCAACTACAAAATTTTTGCTGGCGGAATCTTTCAAGGAACTTTCGCAGAAAAAATCTGTTGACAAAATTACAATTAAAGAAATTACGCAGAATTGCGAACTTACGCCGCAAACTTTTTACAATCATTTCCGCGATAAGTACGACTTAATTGCTTGGATTTACTCCACGCCAATAGCTGACATCGTGAATAAGATTGACAATGACCGCTACACTTTGCAAAATTCTATTGCTGACATTGTTAAATATTTTTGTACCAACAAAGATTTTTTGAAAAATTTGCTGATGAATACTAGCGGGCAAACTTCCTTTATAAATTACGTTGCGAAGTCTCATATAAAAATTTTGTCGGACTATATAAAGCGGACTCAACAAATTGAAACTTTGTCACGTGATACAGAAATTTTTGTAAAAATTTATTGCTACGGTACGGTCTGTACTTTGTGCGAACTCTTGATAAAGCCTTCTTCAATTTCTAATGATGAACTGGTAAAATTTTTTGTAGACGCATTGCCAGACCCCTTGCAAAAATATTTTATGAAAAATTAAAAAAAGCAAACGTTCTTTACGAAATAAAATTTTCAATAAAAAAATTTACTCTGTCAATGTAATAAATTTTCAGAGTAAAATTTTTTTTATTTTTTTTATTACTTTCTTTTGGCGCAAACTTTAGATTTCAGGTTTCAGCTTTTAGGAAAATATTAAAAGCTATAAGGCGCTGGAAATGCCGCTTAATTACCGTGATTTTTCTACTTTAAATTTACTACGTAGTTATTCAACTCCACCTAACCACGTTGTTTATCACGAACTGCGCGTTCAATGTCACGTTTAGCAGATTTTTCAGCAAGGGCGGCGCGTTTATCGTAATTATGCTTGCCGCTTGCAAGTGCCAATTCCAGCTTCGCGCGACCATTTTTAAAATAAATTTTCAGCGGAATAAGTGTAAATCCTTTTTCGCGCGTCTTACTAAAAAGTTTTAGAATTTCTTTTTTATGCATTAAAAGTTTTCGACGGCGTAAAGGATCGTGATTAAAAATATTTCCTTGTTCGTATGGGCTAATATGAAAATGTTCGACGAAAAGTTCACCGTCTTTAACTTCGGCGTAACTATCGCGCAAATTAGCCTTACCTGCACGAAGGCTTTTAACTTCCGTCCCCTTAAGTTCAATTCCCGCCTCATACGTTTCGTGAATAAAATAATCGTGCCGTGCCTTTCGATTTTCGCAGGCAACTTTTACCGCGTCATTTTTAGCCATATAAATTTCCTTTCTTAAAAAAAATTCCTCACCATTCAGCGAGGATTTAAAATATATTTCGACAAAAAATTTTTCTAAGTTGGTGCCGAAGGTCGGACTCGAACCGACACGCTGTTGCCAACGGCAGATTTTGAGTCTGCTGCGTCTGCCAATTCCGCCACTTCGGCGCGTAAAAGAATTATAGCAAAGCTAAAAAAAAATTGCAACCCCCAATAAAATTTTTTAGCATAGTGTTGAATGAGCAAATAGATTTTTTAATAGACAAATTCAGAAATCTAGAAATACAATATAATCGGTGATTTTCTTGAAAACTATTGAGCAAGTCAAAAATTTTAACAATAAGAAGTTTCAAAAAACATACGGTGTAAATAAAATTACCTTTGCCACGATGATGTCCAAAGACAATTCGCATAAAAAGGCGCAACTATCGTCGATTCAAGGCCCCAAAAAAATAACGAAAATTCTACTATGGCAAAAATAAACGGCATACTTTAAAATCTCAACTAGTCATTGCATAAGGAAAACAAATTTGGAGCAATCCACTGCCGATACAGGCTTTTTAGGAACTGAAAATATACACAAGAAAAGTTTGCTAGCAAAAAAGATTCAAAAATAAGAATCTGTGTTGAACACGTCATCCGCTGTTTTCGGATTTTTTACGCGCGTTATCGTTGTCGCCATAAAACATTCAAAAAGCGTTTTAATTTGGTTTGCGCTATCTTCCATTTGTTTTTGACAATTTATTTTCCGAATTTGTCTATTAATTGTAGGTTTTAAAAATTTCATTCTTAAATAAAAAATTCCGCCATAGCTTACACTGTGACGGAGTTTTTTATTTTAATATTAACGTCTCATCAATGAAAAAATTTCTACAGAATTTTCTACAGGAATTTTTACAATCTGTTGAGCATGCGGCGCGGCTAAAATTTCTTGTCCAGCGTCGTCGAACATTTTTAAAATTTTCTGCGTGAAAGTTTTACCATGCGGCTGAAAAAATTCTACGTCCTGTCTAACTTCAAACTTGCCGCGCTGTTCAATCGTAGCTAACATTTTATCGGCGTCGAAATCTCTAACGATGCCGAGAAAATCTGAACTGCGTTTAGGTTTCGACGTGTCATAAATTTCAGTTGGCTTGCCGTCACTTATAAAAAATCCCGTCGTGTACGGACGGTGTGCAACTTTATCCAGTTCGTTTAACCATTCGGGCAGAATTTTAAACGCCGCTGGATTTTCAAGGTATGAATCAATGGCTTGCCGATAAGTTTTCACGACGCCCGCCACGTAATTAACGCTTTTCATTCGTCCTTCAATCTTCAACGACGAAACGCCGCTTTCAATCACCTTGTCAAGGCACGGTAGCAAACATAAATCTTTTGAGTTCATCACGTAAGCGCCGCGTTCATCTTCTTCGACGTTAAAATATTCATTCGGTCGTTTTTCTTCGACAAGTGAATATTTCCAACGGCAAGAGTGCGTACATTCGCCACGATTGCCACTTCTGCCCGTCAAATAGTGCGACAAGTAGCAACGTCCTGAATACGAAATGCACATTGCGCCATGTACAAAAATTTCAAGTTCCGCCGCGCAGTTGCGTTTAATCGCTGAAATTTCGTCGAAAGTCAATTCACGCGCTAAAACGATTCGGCTAGCTCCAAGTTCATGAAAAAAATTCACTGCGCGGTAATTCGTAACGTTAGCTTGCGTGCTGACGTGCAGTTCAAGATTTTTTGTGACTTCCTTAGCTAAAGTGAAGACGCCTAAATCTGAAATTAAAACGGCGTCAACTCCAACGTCGTCTAAAAATTTTAAGTACGCGGCAAGTTCGTCGAAGTCCGCATTTTTCGCGAAAATATTTACCGTGACGTAAATTTTTTTACCAAGTTTATGTGTGAAGTCGACGGCTTGAACAATTTCCGCGTCATCGAAGTTGTCACTAAAGGCGCGTAGATTAAAATTTTTCCCGCCGATATAAACTGCGTCCGCTCCGTAAGTCAACGCGGCTTGAAGTTTTTCAAAATTCCCTGCAGGTGCTAAAAGTTCAATGCGTAATGAGGAATGCGTAATGCGTAATGAAGAGTTCAAAATTTTTTCACCTAGTATTTAGTGAGTAGTTAGTAGTCAGTAGTTAGTAGTAAAAAATCCTACACTCTACCCCCTACTACCTACTTCCTATCTATATTGATTGACTAAAACTAAATGCTCATCGTAAGTGTGCGAATAATGATTATGCCCTTTACGGTCGGCGACGAAGTACAAATAATCTGTGTCGGCTGGATGAAGTACCGCTTCAATGGAGTCCATACCAGGATTTGCAATAGGTCCTGGCGGCAAGCCCGCGTTTTTGTACGTGTTGTACGGCGATTCAATTTCAGTATCTTCAAGCGTTACATCTTCCTTTGGCTCGTCCAACAAATATTGTAATGTGGCGTCCGTCTGCAACGGCATATTCATTTGCAAGCGCTTAAGAAAAACTTGTGCTACAATCGCTCTATCTTCTGGGTAGCGTACTTCACGTTCAACCAATGATGCAAGTGTCGTCAAATCGTACACTGACAAGCCCAACTCCTGCGCACGTTCCCGCATTTCTGGCGTGATTCGCTTGTCAAATTCCGCCGCCATCATCTTCAAAATATCTTCAATCGGCGTGTCACTTTCAACAGAATAAGTTTCTGGGAACAAAAAACCTTCCGCCGCGTAGCGCACATCTTTATGTTTACGCATATAGCCATACGGCGCAAAATTTGTTGCCGCCTTCAAAAAATCTTCCTTATCAACTAAATCTAAACTGTAAAGTCTGTCAGCAATTTCCTTGACGCCAAAACCTTCGGGAATTGTAAACTTCACTAAATATTTTTCGCCGCTTAAAAGTTTTGCAAAAACTTCCTCATCATTCATACTGGCAGTGAAAATGTACGTGCCAGGTTTCATTTGGTCATCATAGCCGCGAAGACGTGAAACAATTCTAAATTTTAAACTGCTGGCGATAACGTCTTTTGCCTCAAGAATATCAGCAATTTCAGAAACAGTCATTCCTTCAGTAATTTTGACGTGAACGCGCCTTTCATCAGGTTCATCCGCCGTAGAAGGTCTAAGCTGTTGTTCAGGCTTGATTGATGAAGGATCGATAAAAATCAGCGCCGCGCCAACTATCGCAATACAAAATACGACGCCGCAACCTATCGACGCCACATATTTAAAGGAAATATCTGTAAGCAGGGACTTTATCCAACGGAATGGCGCAAGTAAGATTGAACCGATTTTAGATAAAACTTTGGATAAAAATTTTTTCTGCGATTCATTTTTTCTGTCACGTCTACTGCCAATCGTTGAGATATTGTCCTTAGATTTTTTTTTATCTGAATTGAAAAAAGGGAATTTCATTTAAGTTATTCTTCGTCGTCAAAATCCGCTTCAATCATCGCTTCATACGCTTTTTGTACAGCTTCAAATTCTTCGTCCGTCGGCTCAATGTAAATATCTTCACCAGTTTTTTCATCCGTGACAATCTTAGCAATGATAACGTCGCCGTCTTCGCAATCACAACCGCATTCGCAACCTTCATCGTGTTCATGGTCATGGTCGCAATGGTCGTGGTCTTTAATCTCAACCAACAGTGCAAAATCGTCGTCGCCAACAGGAATAATCATTTGCTCGGTGTAGAAATAGGAATTGCCTTCCTCGTCCGTCATCTCAACTACAACTTCGCCAAAATCTTCGTCATCTAAATTTTCATTGTCAATTTCTTCATCAACCAAATTTTCATCGACAATATTTTCATCAACATTTTTTTTCTTAGCCATTAAAATTTTCTCCCTTCGATAAATCGCTAGTAGGCAAGCTGTCAAGATAACTTTGCAAAATGTAGACAGCCGCCATTTTGTCAATGACTTTTTTTCGCTTACTGCGGCTAACGTCCGCCGATATTAAAAAATTTTCAGCGGCAACGGTGGTTAATCTTTCGTCCCAAAAAATTTGTTCGACGGTAGGATAAGCGCCTTTAACTTTCGCGGCAAACTTTCTGACAAGTTCGCAACGTTCGCCCTCCGTACCGTCCATATTTTTAGGCAAACCAATTATCAGCGTTTCAACTTCGTACTGGGAAATTAAAGCGCCAATTTCCGCAATATCATTTTTTTTCGACGTGCGGCGAATAGTTTTGACGCCCTGCGCGGTAAGTCCAAATGGATCGCTGACGGCAATTCCTATAGTTTTGTCGCCAATATCAAGTGAAAGACATCTCAAGATTTTTTCTCCAAATTTTTTAAGTACGTGCGGACAAGTTCTTCTAAAAGTTCGTCACGTTCAACTTTTCTAATTGTACTGCGTGCGTCCATATGGCTCGTAATGTACGCGGGGTCGCCGCTAAGAAGGTAACCTACCAGTTGATGAACAGGATTATAACCTTTTTCACTCATTGCCAAGTAAGCATTCTTTATGACTTTTTCAGCTCGATTTTCTTCCGTGCCAATTTTAAAAGTCATCGTTTCATCACTAACCACGAAATCACCTCCAGTTTAGCTTTTAGGTTTTAGCTTTTATCTCTTAGGAAAAAACTAACCTTTAATCAATCGTTCAGCAATTTGCAGAGCATTAAGCGCCGCGCCTTTGCGAATTTGATCGCCGCATACCCAAAAATTCAAACCGTGTTCAACTGAAAAATCTTTTCTGATTCGTCCAACTTCAACGTCATCTTTACCCGACGTTTCCAAAGGTTGAGGGTAAATCATTTCAGCGGGATTGTCACGAACTACTACGCCGTCAAACTTTTCAAGTGCCGCCCGCGCAGATTCGGCGGAAACTTCGTCGTAAAATTCAACGTTGACGGATTCAGCGTGACTGCGATAAACAGGGACGCGAACAGTTGTTGCCGTAATTTTCATATTGGCATCTTCCATAATTTTCCGCGTCTCATCAATCATTTTCATTTCTTCTTTTGTGTAATCGTTGTCCATGAAAATATCAATCTGCGGCAGTAAGTTTGACGCAATTTGATAATGTTTGTTAAGTGACGCGACGGGCAAAACGTTAGCTTGCGGCGTCTTATCGTTAGCAAGGTCATCAAGCTGATTTTTAAGTTCGTCCATACCTTCACGCCCTGCGCCGCTAACTGCTTGGTACGTTGAAACGACAATTCTTTTAATTTTCGACAAATCGTAAAGCGGCTTCAACGCCATAACCATAATAATCGTTGAACAATTTGGATTGGCGATAATGCCTTTGTGCTGGAAAATTGCGTGAGGATTTACTTCAGGTACGACAAGCGGAACATTGGGGTCCATTCGGTACGTGCTGGAATTGTCAATGACGACGGCGCCCGCTTTAACTGCCGCAGATCCGAAAAGTTTGCTAGCCTTGCCGCCCGCAAAAAGTGCAATGTCAATTCCGTCAAAAGAATTTTCCGTAGTTTCCTCAACGGTGTATTCTTTGCCCATAAAATTTATTTTTTTGCCAGCAGACCGCGCAGAGGCAAGCATTTTCAATTCGTTGTATGGAAAATTTCTTTCTTCAATCAATTTTAAAAATTCTTGACCAACAGCGCCAGTTACGCCGACTATTGCAACATTAACTTTCTTCATAACGTCTCCTTAAATTTAGGTGGTAGGTGGTAGGAAAAACTACTAACTACTGACTACTTACTAGTCCATAAGTTTATCCAAGCCGATTGTCAAGCCGCTAAGTGTACGAACTTTTTTACAGGCAAGCAATACGCCCGGCATAAATGAATCACGCCCAGTTGAATCGTGGCGAATCGTCAAAGTTTGTCCAAGTCCGCCAAAAATTACTTCCTGGTGTGCAACGTAGCCGGGCAAGCGTACACTGTGAATGTGAATCCCTTCATAATCAGCGCCGCGAACATTGGCAAGGCGTTCAACTTCATCGGGATGCCCTTGCTTATGAGCGTTGCGAACTTCAGAAATCATTTTCGCCGTAAGTTCAGCCGTACCGCTCGGCGCGTCAAGTTTTTTATCGTGGTGCAACTCGATAATCTCAACGTCTGGCATATACTTAGCCGCCTGCTTGGCAAGCAACATCATCAACACTGCGCCTATTGCAAAGTTCGGCGCAATGAAAGCTGGCGTCTGAAATTTTTCCGTAGCGTCACGAATTTTTTCTTTTGCCACGTCATCAAGTCCAGTTGTACCGACGACTGGCGAAACTTTTTTTTCAAGCGCCGTCATCACATTTTGAAATACAGCGTTGGGGCGCGTGAAGTCAACCATAACATCAGGCTTGTACTTGTCAAGCGCCGCTGAAAGGTCTGTTTCAACTTTCACGCCGTCAACTTCTCCGCTGAAAATGTCAACCGCGCCGACAAGTTCCAATTCAGAATCATTTTTCACGGCATCTAAAACGGTACGTCCCATTCTGCCTTGCGCACCGTTCACTAAAACTTTAATCACTAAATCTGCCTCCGTACTTTGAATCGTCAAAAAATTTTTCTGCCGAATTTTAATAAACGTAGTGAATTTTATCTTATGAAAATTACCGCGTCAACAAATTTTATTAGCGCCTACAAGTTATTCCGACGATAGAAAATCTAAAACGTTCGTGACTTTAATTCCGTCGTCAGAGTTCGTGGCTTTTTCGTCCGTCGTAATGACCCAACGCGCAAAAAGATTTTTTATCGCACGTAGCGGCGAATATGCGGCGTCCTGCGCGGCGTCACTGCCTAAATCCAACGCAGTGTTAATGTAAATTTTGTCGCCAATATCGCTACGTTCAATTTGAAAGACGGTCGATTTGCCAACGCGGAAAATAGTACAGCCAACTTCCAGCCGTAAAATTTCTAAGTACACAAGGCATTCTAAAATTTCATTCGTCAAAACTTGTTGACCAATCATCAAATTTTGATAGCCTAAATCGACTGGAAAATATTTTGCAACGCGCGGAATTGGCATATTGTCGCGCATATCGATAACTGGCACGGCGTAGACAAGGTAAGCTCGACGCAACCTTTCAATGTAACTTTCGACGGTAGCAACTTTCGGCGGGCGTTCGTCAAAAAGTTTGCGAAAATTGCTGAATGAATTTACTGCGGAAATTTGCGTGTAAACTTTTTTTGTCAAGTTAATCAAAAGTTCATAATCGGTAATTCCCACGCCGTTTAACACGTCGCACATTAACGACGCGGAAAAATTATTCATTAACATTGACGTTACGGCGGATTCATTAGCGCGCATTTGTACGGCGGCGGGCATTCCACCGATTTTTAAATACACTTCCAGCCGCTCTTTCAATCCAACTTCTTCAGGGAATCTGTAGAAATTTTGAAATTCTAAAAATGACAGCGGCAACACGTTCAAGAAAATAGGCGGCGGGTCAAAAAATTCTGCTACGTCCTCTGTAGAAATTTCAACCGAACTTGTCAAGTAAATGTCCGCGCCGAAAATATTTTTTACGCCAGAAATTACCATTTGCCAATTTGGTACTCGTGCAGGCTCGTCCAAAAGTAGATACGTTTTGCCTTGATCGGCAATCTGCGCGGAAATTAAATCGAAAAATTCTTCAGCGTCATTCAGCGTACGAAAAGCAAGCGCGTCTAAGTCAATGCGTACAATATTTTCACGCTTGACGCCGTTTAGCAATAAATTTTGCGCAAACATATCTAAGATTGAAGTTTTACCGACGCCACGCGCTCCCACTAAAATTTTTACTTCGTCGCGTTCCAGCAATCCATTCAACCGATTTAAATAAAGCGGACGATGTATCAAACTCAAATTCAATCATCTCCGAAAAAATTCTATATATTTAAAGCTTATACTCGTGACTATCTACAGTTTGTCTGAAAAATTTTTTCAAAAATTTTTGCAGTATGGTATATACAAATTCTGAAATATATTATCGCATAATACCGCAATAAAAAAGGAATATACATTCCGTGCTAAATTAATATTTCTTAAATAATTTTTCTTTAGTTAATGGCGCAATATAACTTTTTAATTTTAAATTTTTCGCTGTCGCCATAATTCACCAATTTAAAAATTTACCCTCCAAGTAGGAGGGTCTTTTTCTAAATCACGTATAATTATCCAATCATTCCTTGCACAAAATTTTTCTTTTAGGAATTAAGACTACGACAAAATAATTTCATAAAGTCGCATCGCCCATACTACTTTCAAATTGTTGGATGAATTATACAACGAAAAAATAAAAATTGTAAAGTACGATTGACAAAAAAGATATTCTTTAAAGGTTAGATTATCAAATATGAATTGCAAAAAAATTTGCAGAAATTCTACAGAGATTTAAATTCCAACGGTATCGGCAAAAGATTTTTTGTAAATATTTTTTGTTACAAATACTTTTTAATCCTACAGTAAAAAATTTTTCTGCGCGGCGAAGTTTTCATTTGAACAAAATTATCTGAAAATTGATTATGTTAGCCGTTGTAATTTTCCCGCGAAAATGTTAGTATTTGTTACAAAATTTTTGAAAGGGAGCTGTAAAAAATGAATTGGGGTAAACTGCCAAAAAAAATTGCGGCGGGAATTTTGGGAGTAGCGCTGATTTTAAATTTCTCTGCCGCGCAAGCTGAAGAAACTGCGCCAAAAAATTCTGCGGAAGTTGCAACGAATGAATCTGCTAAACCTGAACGGAAAATTGTTATAAATTCAGCTAGCAGGATTTTGACGCTGTATGAAGGCAATAAAAAATTGGCTATGTACCCACTTGGACTTGGTAAAACGTCGACGCCTACGCCTACTGGCTACTATAAAATTTTGGAAAAAGCTACAAATCCCACGTGGATTGATCCTTCCGATCCTGAATACGAAGTTCCATCTGGTCCCAATAATCCGCTCGGCTATCGTTGGATGCAAATTCAAGGCAACTATGGCATTCACGGCACGAATAAGCCTGACAGTATCGGCTACTACGTTTCAAATGGCTGTATTCGTATGAGGGAAAAAGACGTTGAGGAACTTTATGACGCCGTCGAAGTCAATACGCCCGTCGAAATTACCTACAATCGAATCGTCGTTGAGAAAGCGCCTGATGATAACGTCGTCTATTACATTTACCCTGACGGTTACGGCTGGCAGACTGTTGAAGTTGCTGACGTTATCCGCTGGCTTGAACCTTACGGCGTCGCACCTTTCGTAAGTGACGCTGAAATTGCTGAAAAAATTCAAGCGTCCGACGGTGAGCCTTCATACGCTGGCAAGCCGTACAATATCGAACTGAATGGGCAACGTCTGCCGCAAATTGAATTGAACGGTAGAATTTTTCTTTCACGCGCTGTAATTCGTGACACGATAACTTATTTGCCCGTCGTACCGATTGCCGTTGCGCTGAATACTAAAATTGAATGGCGAGCGTCTGAATCGACACTTAAGACGGCTTACGGCGAAGTTATGGGCTACGAGTTCAAAAAACAAATTTATTGCAACGCTGACGACGCAGTTTTACTTTTCAACATTGACGGCGGCTTACAAAATACTGCTAACGGCGGAAAAATTTTTAGCTTGAAGTCAATCA
>JAFSUE010000194.1 GCA_017445435.1 Selenomonadaceae bacterium
AATTAAGAATTAAGAATGCAGAATTTCTTAATTTTTAATTTTTAATTCTTAATTAAATTAGCGGACGCGATGAAGCAGGAATGGGACATAGAAGTTTACAACTTTTTATAAGTTCTCAGTAACGGCTTGAAATTGGAAATTAAAACTGAACGTGACGGCGACCATTTAACCGTAGCGCTTGTCGGCAAACTTGACGCCGTAACCGCCATTGATTTAGATAAATTTATGGCGAAAGAGCTTGAAGGCGTAAAAAATTTAACTATCGACTTAAAAGACCTTAGCTACATTGCGTCGGCAGGCTTGCGAATCTTGCTGAAAACTCAAAAGCGAATGAACAATCAAGGCTTTATGTTCGTGAAAAATATTCAGCGCGAAGTTCGTACCGTTATGGATATGACGGGATTTTCACGCCTCCTTACGCTTGAAGAAGATGAGCGAAAAGCTTTTTCCGTGTCATTTTAAGTTGAGGTGAGATTTTTTTGGATATTCGCGCTTTGGATTTGGAAGGACGTTTTCTGCGTTCAAAAGTTCCCATTCCCTTTGTTGAGGACAATTTTTATTTGCCGCCGAAAGTTTTAGTTGAAGGCTACTTTCCAGCTGGTACGATTTTCAAATTTCAAGAGGCGGTTTGCAGTAAAAAAATTGACGTGTACAACGACCAAGTCAACGACTATTGCCACGCCGTATCGCTCCTGTACAGCAACAAATTTAATGATGCGGCTGATGATGAAGATGAGTATACCGTAATTTTTCACGTCGATTTAAGTTGCCTTTTCCTGCTACTTGACCTGCTTGACGAAAATGGAAACGCTTTAACTTTATAAATTTTTTTCGTTAGACGAAAGACTCTTCAAGGGTCTTTTTTGTTGCAGAAATTTTAATTTTAATGAGGTGATTTTGTGGACAGATTAAGCGAATTTGAAAAAATTTTGACGGCGGCGCGTGACTTAGGAAAAAATTTGCAAGATGATATTGACAAACTCCGCGCAGAAAATGAAAAACTTACTGCGGAAAATCAGCGCTTACAATCTGAAAATGGCAAACTTAAAACTGACAGCGATAATTTGCTTGAGGAAATGGAAACGCTTGAAAACGTCGTGAAAGATTTACGAGCGGCTAATGAAACTTTCGGCGTCAACTTAAATAAACTTATGGGGCAACTCAATCAAGCCATTAACGATAGCCATGAAAAATTTATGACGCAGATAAATTCTTTAATGCGTGACGAGTTCCAAAAATTTTTGTCCGAATATATGAGCAAAGTTAAAGCTGACGTTAAAACCTCCACTGCCGATAAAAAAAAATCTACGAACGCCATTAATGAAACGTCCATAGTTAAAACTGCCGCGCCAAATATTACCGTGAATGACGCGAAAAATTCGACGCCTGCCCATAACGTCACGACGTCAAGGTCTAAAATGCTGTACGCTGATTTTTACGCTGAAGAATCAGTCGATTAAACTTGCGGCGAAATCGTCAAGCCCAAGAATTTCCCCCGCGTAATTAGTTAAAATTGTCCCGATACAAATTTTATTGAAAGTATACCGCTCTGCACGAAAACTAGCACGGGCGGCAATTTTTTTGTAAACGCGATTTAGATTGTTAGCTGAAATAATTTCCGCCGCCTC
>JAFSUE010000003.1 GCA_017445435.1 Selenomonadaceae bacterium
AGCGATGAAAAATTTTTTGAATACCTTGAACTCAACGCGGAAAAAATTTTAGCGCGTGACGTGGAAGTTTTAAAGCAGATTATTAAGCGTTGCTGTGAAATTAAAGCGGAGGTTGTCAGCGCAGATGAAAAGGAAAATGGCTTGCGTCGTACTTTAAATTTTGGTCATACGATTGGACACGCCATCGAACAAGTTACGGCTTATGAAAAATATCATCACGGCGAGGCAGTAGCTATCGGCATGGTAGGCGCGGCGCTGATAAGTTTTGCATTGGGAAAAATTATTTTTAATGATGTTGCCCGCTTGAAAAATTTACTTGACGCGCTTGGACTTGTCACGCTCTGCGTAGGTTGTAACGCGGAGGAAATGTACAAGGCTACTTTCTACGACAAAAAAAATATTGGCGGAAAAATTCATTGGGTCTTAATGCGCGGATTTGGCGATGTTGAAGTTACGGACGACGTGTCGGAACTTGAAGTTAAAAAGGCGATTGGCATTTTGACTTCACCCGCTTAAAACTTTTAAACTAAAAAAAATATTGAAAATAATTTTGTAGTAAGTTAAAATAGCGCAAAGTTGTACGAAAATTTTTTATTTAAGGAAGTGATGGCATTGGCAATTATTAAAATTGCAGATGACTTTGACATGAAAAAAATTGCTGAAAGTGGGCAATGCTTTCGCGCCGTCGAAGTCCAGCCAAATATTTATCGTTTTATCAAGCTCAACAATATCGTCTACATAAAAAAAGTTGGCGAAGGAAAATTTGATGTAAGCTGTAGCAATGTTGATTGGGAAAAATTCTGGGTAGATTATTTCGATCTCAATCGTAGCTACGCGCAGATTCGCCAATACATAATGAATACCTGCGCGGGTAGACCTTACGCCGATTATATTAAAGATGCGCTGGAATTTGGCAAGGGCATTAGAATTTTGCGGCAAGACCCATTTGAAACGCTTATCAGCTTTATCATCAGCCAACGGAAAAATATTCCTGCGATTAGAAGTTCAGTTGAATTGATGTGTGAAAGTTTTGGTAAGCTTGCCAGGACGCAATATGAAAGTATAAATCTTTTCCCTGACGTACAAACTTTGTCGTACACTTCCGCTTACGATTTAGCTAGCTTGAAATTGGGTTATCGTGGTCCGTACGTTCGCGACGCCCTCGACAAAATTAGCCATCGTGCCGTTGACTTGGAAGTTTTGTACGATATGCCAGACGCGCAGTTATTGGAAGTTTTGCAGAGAATACGCGGCGTTGGTCCGAAAGTTGCCGCTTGTGTTGCTCTGTATTCGTACCGCCGATTAAACGTTATGCCGATTGACGTTTGGATACAACGCGCCATTGAGGAAGATTTCAACGGAAACAATGTTTTCTATGAATTTGCTGAATTCGCGGGGATTTTGCAACAGTACATTTTCTTCTACAAAAGACTTGGCGAAAAAGGTTATTGGTTAGTCGGTTAAAATGATTAAATTGAATCGAAAATTTCTTGCCGCAGTTTTTGCGGCTTATGTTTTTTTATTCCCCGCTACAACTTACGCTGAAGACGGAATGCCAGCTTATATAAGTGAAGCGCCAGCCGAAGTTCCGCCGCCTGCTTATATAACTGGCGGTGAAACTTCTGATGATAATCCGCCAGCTTATATTACTAATCCGCCTAATGATGAACCGCCTGTTTACAATCCGCCAATCTATACTCCGCCAGTTGAAACACCTGCTCATCGTGACGGTGAAGGCTTAGAATTTTTAGTGTACGATCAAAACGGCGTAATGGCATTTGCGGTAATCGCCGCGCATGAATACTATAGCGTTCGCCCTGTCCTTGCTAATAATCGCGTTCAAGGTCGCGCCACTCTTTCACAAATCAGCAGCAACTACAATGAAATTGCTATGATTAACGCCAGCTACTTTGAACCAGACGGCAGTATTATCGGCGCGTTGGAAATTGATGATATGATTGTCGGCACGGGCGATTACACGCGGTCGGCGATTGGCATTAATGCTGACGGCGGAATTATTTTCGGCAAAGTTGGTTACTACGGCGTTATCAACATTAACGGCAACACGTTCAATATTAACGGCGTTGACTGTGACAGACCAAAAGATTCTATTGTCCTGTACAACTCGCGTTTTGGCGCGTCGACGAATACGAATCAATACGGCGTTGAATTAATCATTCGCAATGGAATTGTGACTGACGTTGTACGTGGTAGGGGAAATAATTACATTCCGTCGGACGGCTATATTATCAGTGCGCAGGGCGATTCACAACACCTTTTCGCGGACGTTGCAGTTGGTGACTACGTCGACTTGCAGCAAGGCTTAATCAGTGACAATGGACAATTCGGCAATGCGGTACACATTATCAGCGTAGGTCCACGCCTTGTAGCTAACGGTCAAGTTTACGTGACGGCGGATGAAGAATATTTTCCTGATGATATTCGCGTAGGTAGGGCGCCGCGTTCAGCTTTTGGCGTGACTAAGTACGGCGATTATATTTTTGCAGTTGTGGACGGCAGACAAGCGCATAGTCGCGGCTGTACGTTGCAGGAATGGGCGGATATTTTGATAAATCAATTTGGCGCAGTCGACGCGATTAACTTAGACGGCGGCGGTTCAACTGAATTGATTGTGAAAGATTCCATTGTAAATATTCCAAGTGACGGACGCGAACGCCCAGTTGGAAGTGTGCTTATAATTTTAGACCGCTAATCCCTACTTCCTAAAAGTTACAAGCTAACACCTAAAAGCTAACATAGAGGTGATATTTTTGAGTGATGAAGTAAAAGCGCCGTCACCTGAAATACAAAGTGACGGCAAAATAGATAGAATTAACAAACAAGCTATAAAAATTCGTCAAACTAGAAAAAAATTCAGAAGTTATGTAGTTCAAATCATTCAAATTTTCATTGGCGCAACAATCGCGTCGATAGGGCTTGAAATTTTTTTAGTTCCCAATAACGTTATTGACGGCGGCGTTGTCGGTTTAGCAATTATGGCGCGTTACCTTACGGGCTTACCATTCGGCGTTTTTCTCGTCGCATTTAATATTCCATTTTTATTTCTAGCACACAAGCACATAGGCAAAAACTTTGTCATCTCAACGATTATTGCGATTATCCTTTTGAGTATTTGCTCGGAAGTTGCAGGAGAATTTCCTAAAGCCACAAACGATCCATTTTTAGCGGCAATATTCGGCGGAATAATTGACGGAATTGGCGTTGGCTTGATAATGCGTGCTGGCGGGTCATTGGACGGTACAGAAATTGTTGCGATAATTGGGGACAAACATTCGCCGTTTTCAGTCGGTGAAATTGTTATGTTCATCAATCTTTTCATACTTAGCGGCGCAGGCTTTGTCTTCGATTGGGATCAAGCAATGTATTCATTAGTAGCTTACTTTGTCATTGCAAAAATGATTGACGTTGTGACGAAGGGACTTGATGAAACTTACGCTATCATGATTGTTTCAAATAATCCGCGTGAACTTACTGAAGTTTTGAATACCGTTATTCGTGGCGTTACTTTGTTACATGGTGAAGGCGGCTATACTGGCGATCCTAAAGAAATTGTTTATTGCGTTGTCAACAGATTGGAAGTCACAAAGATTAAAGATATTGTTTTATCGATTGACGAACATGCCTTTGTTACTGTCAACTCGGTACATGATATTGTTGGCGGACGTTTCAAAAAAGCTTCGCATTGATATATTAGTAAGTAGTAAGTAGTGAGTAGTTAGTAGTAAAAGGTTCACCACTACTCACTACTAACCACTAACTAAAAAAATAGTAAGTAGTGAGTAGTAAAAATTTCCCCACTACTCACTACTTACTACTAACTACTAACTAAAAAGGAAGTGATGTCGTGCCGAGAAATTTATCGGCGTGGAAAGATTTAGCCTTTACCTTAGGCATAATGTTAATGCTAATTTTGATATTGGCGCTGTACGATAGATACATGGGCGCAATAGCTTTTTTAGTATGGGCATTGCTGGTAATTTTCGCAATAGAACGTTGCAAAGATCGTCTGAAAAGATTCCGCGAATACTGCGAAAATGTCATAGGTAGCGGAAATGAAATGATGCGCTACGTTACAAAAAATATTCCGCAAGCTATGATGGTTATCGACGAACAAGGACGCCTTGAATGGTTCAATGACATTACGTTAGATTTTGCAGAAAAAAAGCCTGAACAAGGTATGCACATTGACGAATTCTGGAAAGATATTCTGAAAAATGAAGTACTTGAGCCGTTACCTGAAAATGAATCTGGCAAACCCAAAAATGGCAGTTACGTCACGAAAGTTACTTATCACGACATGACGGAAGACGGCGAAGAATTTGCCATAGTTCGCTATTTCAAAGTTCGCTATCGGCAACTTATGTTGAAGTCGGAGTACCCACAATTAACCGTACTGTTTGTTCACGAAGTCACTAGCCACGAAAATTTAAAGCTGGAGTACAGACAAAGCCGCACCGTTTTAATGTACGTGCAGGTTGATAACTATGATGAAGTTATGCGCGGCTTAAATGACGCGGAAAAAACGGCGTTGATGTTATCGGTAAGTGAAGCGCTTGAAGAATGGATGAAGTCACTGGCGGGATTCATTCAGCGCATATCCAGCGAACTTTTCATTGTCCTACTTCAACAGTACGCACTGGATAAAGCTATTGCAGAAAAATTTACAATCCTTGACAAAATACGGCAAATCGTCAGCAAAAATGGAATACCCGTCACGTTGTCAATAGGCGTTGCAGTCGCTGAAAAAAGTTCGAACATACAGTCAATGTCGGAACTTGGTACGCAGGCGCAGGAACGTTTAAATGCCGCACTGGCACGCGGCGGCGATCAAGTTGCATTGACGCTTGACGGTAAGGCGCTATACTTCGGCGGACATGCAAAGGCAGTTGAAAAGCACAATCGCGTTAGGGCGCGTGTCACGGCAAATTCTATTCGTGAACATATGGAGTCGGCGGACGAAATTTTCATCATGGGGCATACTCGCGAAGATTTCGACGCATTCGGCGCGGCTTGCGGAATTGCTATTATGGCTATGCACTTGAAAAAAAATGTTCACATTGTCATAAGCAATTCATCAGACAGCATTGAAAAAATTTTGGAGCAGTTCCGCAAAGATAAATCGGGAGCGTACGACAATTTATTTATGAAGGCTAGCGATTTAACCGTACCAGTTTCAATAAATCCGCTGTTAATCGTCGTCGATACGCATATCCCGTACCTTGTCGCCGCACCGATTTTGCTTGAACGAATTGCAAATGTGATAGTCATTGACCACCACAGAAAAAGTGACACCGTTATAAAAAATCCGATACTTTTCTATCACGAGCCGTCCTCAAGTTCAGCGTCGGAATTAGTGACGGAACTTTTAATGTACTTCGACGAAAAACTTAACGTTGGCAGACTTCCTGCAACTGCGCTGTATTCAGGAATTGTCGTCGACACGAAAAGTTTTGTAGTTCAAACTGGCATTAGAACTTTTGACGCGGCGGCGTACCTTAGGCGCAAAGGGGCAGACCCTGTTATAGTTCGTGAACTTTTCATGTCGGACTACGAAACGACAGTTGCACTTGCTAAAGCTAAGGCGCAGTCTGAATACTTTGAAGGCGGTTTAGTTGTATCGACGATTGACAAAGTTATTCCCAACGTACAAGCTATTGCAGGACAGGCGGCAGATACTTTGTTGACGATTGAAAATGTTCGCATGACGATAATTTTATTTCAAATGAAAGATGACGTTATCGGCATAAGTGCTAGGTCGACTGGTACGTTGAATGTTCAAGTTATCATGGAAAAATTTGGCGGCGGCGGTCATCAAAATGTTGCTGGGGCGCAGGTTAAAAATTACAATATATACGCGCTGAAAGCTGATGTTATCGACGTTGCAAGAAAATATATTGCTGAAACTGATATGGAACTATCTGCTCAAGTTTAAAAAGTTAATTGCAATAGCAACTCAGACAGTTTTAGAAAAAATTTTCAGGCAATATGGATAAGAGAAAAAGTTCATTTGAATAGCGATAATCAAAAATTTTACGCGCAATGGTTTTTATCCAATTTTCTATACTGTTGCCGTACTTTCTCTTATTTTCGTGAAAATATTTTTTATTGGCTTTACGACTCATTTTTTGTTTCCAATTCTTCATACAAGGTATAGCGATAATGCCGACTTTTTTGGCAACATTAAAATTATGAAATTGATTTCTTTTTGTTTTATTATTTACTTCAGACATTCGGGATTATTCCCGTTTGTCTTTTTCTTTAAATGTCCGATTTGATTATACAATTAGCGGTAAAAAATTTTTTTGAAGATATAAAAATTTTACTTGCATTAATTTTTTTTTATGCTATAATAACGACTCGTAACGATTGATAACTGATTGATTCAGACTTCAATTTAAGATTCGCTAGC
>JAFSUE010000195.1 GCA_017445435.1 Selenomonadaceae bacterium
GGAATGTCGCCGACAACTTTTTGGATAGCGGTTTTAAATTCTTCGCCGTTGCCGTGACGTTTGCTGATGTGTATCAAGTGAATTTCTTTCAGCGCGTCCAGTTCGTTTAAATTCTTCAAGTGTTCAAAGTATTTGACAACTTTTTCAATCGATGAATGGTTGTTCTTAATTCTTTCCTTGAGGAAAAATTCAACGTCGCTGTTCTCTAAGGCGTCAATCGCAAAGTTCGTCTCAATAATCATCTTTGTAAACAATTTGCCGAGACCCCAATTTGGCGTGTTCACTGTATCCGTTGAATAAAGCACTCTGTCTTCGTTGTCGTAAACTTGAAAGACAATCCCTTCTGCGGCGTCGTGGTCAGAACTTACCGCCAGCATTTTGCAACTTCCAATCGACAGCGGCTCCATTAACAAATCAGCCTTGAAAATGTGCAGGTTATGACGCTTGCTCAACCTCAAGGCTTTTTTTGTGCCTTCGGTCATATAAACCTGCGTGCCGCGTTCCAGCAAAGTCTTAATCGCGGGCAAGTGCGCGTGGTCGCCGTGTTCGTGCGTCACAATCGCGTAATCGGGATTCATAAAGTCCAAGTCCGAAAAGATTTTCTTCAGCGGTACTCCGACATCGCACAAAATTTTTTCGCCGAAGTTGCCGGTTAAGCAAGTGCAATTACCGTCACTCCCGCTTGCGATAACTTTAATGTCAATCACGCCGTATTCCTCCGCATTTCTTTATAAACTTTTTCCATTCGATAAACCCAGCCGCGAACTTGCAGATTTAATATCTTGGCACGTTCTTTCAACTTTTCTATATCGGATTCACGCGCCTTTTGAAAGTTGTCGTAGTAGTCAGCTTGAGTTTTTGCGGCTTGAAGTTCCTCTTTCAATGACTTAATAAAATCCCTTGAAAGCAATTCTCCGCAACAAGGGCAACGCGAATCAGGTGTAGATTCAAGCTCTTTTATTCGGTCTCCCAAGCACCTGCAATAACTTCTTGCGTACATTGTAAGTTTTTGCGTCCAAATCAACATTTCGTAAAAGTGATTGCTTACCGCGTCGTACTCTTCTTGCGTTCTCACCGAATAAATTTTCTCGTTGTAATACTCCGACAACAAGCTTTTCATACCGACAGGCTCACTCATTGAGATTCTGAAAAATTCGTCAATCTCGCGTTGCCATTCAATTAATCTTTGGTTAAGCGTGACTTGGTCTTCAATTTCAAGCGAATAAGCCTTGTAGTAAATCTCAAACGGCGGGCGCTGGCGCATATCTATAGGCTCTCTCTTGAAGTTCGGATTGGGCGCAATTTTTATCCCGTCGAAGTCCATAACTTGTTACCTTCCTGAATAATAATTTTCCAAAAAGCGCTGCGTATTTTTGGGCAAGTCATCAAACATAATGCCTTTGTCCATAAAGCCGATAAGCATTGCGTCCATTTTGGCTTCCTCTTCAATGCCTAAAGGGTCATTGTCGGTATAAGGTACGCCCGCGTCGTAGATGATTTCATAAATTTTTTCCAAAACGTCTTCGACTACTTCGCCTTCAATAATCCAACTTCCGCTAATCCATTCTTCGGCGTCTTTGTCTACGCACTCGGGAAGTTGTACAGGCGTTACCGAAAATCTGCCTTGAGGATATTCCATCCACGAACTATTGGAGCACGGAACATTTTCCAAATCCTCTGCCAGCTGGTTTTCTTCTTCGACCGTCAAGCCGCGTGTGTCCAATTCGATTTTAAAATAAATCATCGGTATCATTCCTTAAAATTTGATATAATGTCTTGTTGTTGAAAGGGGGTGATTATTTTGGCTGATTCTGTTGTCTCTCTCGAATATGACGAAAAGAAAGGGACGCTTGACGTAAAATATTACGATGGCGGTACTCTGCGCTTTTATTTAGTTACGCCACAAGTTTACGAAAAGCATTACAACTTCAAAAGCCTTAGTGATTTCGTCAGCAAAGTTCTTGTTGGTCAATTTGTCTCGGTTCCCATTGACTAACAACCGCAGGCACAAATCCATTGTTTTTAAAAATTGTTGCGCCACCTTCCGTAATAACAAGCCTGTCGTGCATTGTGTGATGTTCCCGCATATACTTCATTAACGGTTTGCACAACGTGTACAGCTCTTTCAATTCCGCCAACTTTTTTTCGTCGTCAAAATCTTTCAAGCTACTTTCCTCCCTTCAGCTTGCGCGTAATCTATGTGCAATTCCACTTGACCTTCGACCGCCTTCAAAATAATTTTCTGATTCGGAATTTCAATCAAGCTGTTTGAAGTGTAACTTTCCGCGTCGTCGATTATCAGCGGGAACATTACGTCGAAATGGTTTTGGAAAGTGTTAAGCAAGTCCAGCGCCACTTTGAACTTTTCGCCTTTGGAAAGTTGGGTATACGGCACGCCGTTTAATGTTGCCTCGCAAATATTTTGAACTTCGCCGCTCTTCAACTTCTCAAACATTCTGAACTGCAAAACTTTGAACTGCGAATTAATCGATTCGGTTACAAGTTCCATTTTCCGACTGATGAATTTCCCGATTAAATCAATTTGGAACTCGCACTCGGTAAGCTGTCTTCCCAAATCTTTTTCATGCGCCATAAGTTCATCAATGCGTTTCTGATTCGCGGCATTTCTGTTCAACTGTGACGTAATATCGCGCACTCGGTCGCGTCTTGCCGACATCTCATCTTGCAACTCATTCAAGCGTTTTGTCACGCCGTCAACTTCACTCGTGTCATAATTTTGGCTTTCAACTTCCGCCGTCAACTTTTCAATCTCTTTCTTCAACGCTCTACCTTGCGCCCGCATTTCGGCTAACTTCGTCTCGGTATCCTTAATCTGTTTGGAAAGTTCGTCACCTTCGGCTTTAATTTTTTCACGAACTTTATCAGCGTGTGCGCCGGTTATTCGCTGTTCGCAGGTCGGGCAAACTTCAGCCGCATTAACCCAATCTTTGCGAAGTTTTTCAAGCCGCGCCTTGTCCGATTCAAGCTTAGCCTTGCCCGCTTTATATTCATTGTTCAACGTTGAAAATTCGTAATTCTTCTTGCGCAATTCTTCTCTCGGCAATTCAAACTGCTTAATCTTTTCGCGTGACATCGCAAGGCTTTTCGTAACTTCGTTAAATTCTTTTTTCAGCGCCGCAAGTTCCGTTTCAAGCATTGACCTGTCGTCCGTCACTTCAACAATTTGTGAAGTCAATGCCTCAATCATCGCAGGAATTTTCGCCGATTCGCCTTCAAGCTTTTTCTTCAACGCCTTAATCTTCATTAAATCAGGCGGCGTCCACAACTTTTCAAATTCGGCACTTTTCAAAAGTTCTTCGTCGACGTTCGGCGCAACAAAGTTGTCTGTTAAAATCTTGCGTTGAACATCGGGCTTTAACTTGAAAAAACTGCCCAAACTCATCAAAACTTGAAAAATTTCTTGCGGTACATACGTGCCGAAAAATTCTTGAAAAGCCTTTTGCGTGACAGGCAAGCCGCCCATAAAACAATCGGTAGTGCGCGAAATTTTACCTCTGCTGTCGGTCTTCTGAATCATCTCTTTGCGCAAAACTGAATGTAAAGTTCCGTCCGTGAGTTCAACTTCCACGTAAGGCAAATAGTTACCGTCAAGCGGAATGAGTTTTTCACCGTCGGTAGTTCCGCCCATAATCAACCACAACAGCGCCTTCGCAAAAGTAGTTTTACCCGCGCCGTTCTGCCCCGTGACGATAATGTTTCCGCCTTTCGGTTCAATGTGTATGCTCGGCAACTTGGCTACATTGCCTACCGCTATCCCCTCAATTACAAACTTTTTCATTTTTCTTGCTCCTTTCAAATTGTCGCCGCCTTAAAATTATTGTAGAATTAGCCGTTCAATAATTTTGTGGGGGTGATTAAGATTAATCCTAAAAAATGGTACGACGTTGAAATTGAACTGCTGGATTTCTACATCGCAAGTCGTAGGTCTAATACTCCTGAACTTCAGCGAAAGCGCGATGAGTTGGTAAATATGCGCAATACGCTAAGGTCGCTTGAACACGTTACGCCGGTAAAAGCTAGACCTTACAAGTTGCCGAAATCGCCGATAATTTCAATGCGTAAAATCAAATCTGGCGCGAACTGTTTAAATAAGCTGTTCTTTAAAATTCACCGTTTCTTGTATTTCAACGTGAAAAATTTTTCTACGTTACTGGTTGGAATCATTACTTCTTTAGGTAGCTATATTCTTGCCGAAGAATATAAATGGCTTGCTTTACTTGCTTTTGTAGTGTGCTTGGTTATTGCAAATCTCGGAGAGCCAAATAAGTAAGCAATCCCGTTTGAGTTATCAAAATGTCGGCGACAGCCGCGTGAATTGCGTTTTGAGTTTCGTTCGCTACAAAAAAGTAACAAGCCGTGACGCAAGAAAGAATCATCAAAGCAGTATAAACACGTACTCCCCACTTTTTATCAAATTCGCGCACCTTTTTTTCATCAATTTTCATTTGCGGCTATACTCCTTTCAAATTTTATTGGCGTTGGTTAGTAAGCAGTGAACTTCATCACCTCCGATACTGCCTACTAACCTTTTCGCCTAATTTTTAGTTAAACGGGTCTTCGTCGTCGTCGCTTAAAACTTCGCCCGTGTCAGCGTCAATCTTCTTGCCGTTTTCATCAACGTAATTTCCGCCGCCAAACTTTTCAACAGGTACTGCGCCGATGAAAATAATTTTTGTGAAGTTGTAACCTTTCTTCGTCCGCGTCTTCACCAACTTAATCTTGAGATACTCTTTTTTAATGTCGGAATTAAGCTCCGCCAAATTGCCGTCGTAGTCCTCAATCAAGCCGTCGACCCACTTTGAAAGTGCAGTGCCGCCGCTGAAATATTTGCTCGGTTCTTCCGCGAAATTGAACACGGGATAAGTACTGCCGTTGTAAGTGTTTTTCGCAATGGCGCTAATGCAAATTCCTTCGGGGTACTTCGCTATAATTTCGTCCGTCTTCATCGGTTCGCGCCCGTCCATAATACTATCGCCGCCAATTGCATTTCTTGCGGCATTTTCAAGCCTACTTGCCATTAATATTTCTCCTTTCATAAACCCTTCAAAATTATGTGTTACACTTCCCCCTGTTGAAAGGGGGTGATTATTTTGGCTGATTCCGATATTCAAAAGTTGGCACACGAGTTGGCGTTGGAGTATGTGCGCAGAACTAGTGAATTGTCGCCGAAATCAAGAGCTGTAGCATACGCAGATGTTTACCTTGACGCATTCGACGCGATTCTTAGCGAGCTTGAGAAGCAGTTTGAGAAACCGTCGAATTAGTTTCCAACTCTTCAATCGCAATTTCTAAAGCGCGACGTGCCAGTTTAGTATTCATACCGTCCAAAAGTTTCAAAATTTCTTGGGCGGTTTTTTTTATGACTTCGCGTTTTTTATCGCTTACAACGTGAACAAATTCCACTACTTTCACTCCCTTAAAACGGTACTTTATATTTGTCAATTACTTCGGTAGGTTCGTCAGTTTCCGCCAACCTGTTGCTCTTGCTCTGTGCGCGTGAAGTTTTCCAAGAATTAACATCAGCGTCGGGGTCGTCGGACTTATCGGCAATCAGCAAGGTATTTTTCCACGCATACTTGACCGCCATTGTTTGCGCCTTCGCTACGGCTTTATCGGCTGAATCAATACCACTGCCC
>JAFSUE010000196.1 GCA_017445435.1 Selenomonadaceae bacterium
AGGCGAATCAGCGCATTTGTTACCTTCAAGCGTTTTCATCTGTTGCAACGTTTCAATGCCGTCCATACCAGGCATACGGTGATCAAGGAAAATTATGTCGTAATGTTTCGCGGCAACCATTTTCAAAGTATCGTAGCCGCTTTCCGCCGTGTCAATTTGAATTTTAGTTTGTTTCAGTAAACCTTTGACAACGGTTAAATTCATTGCCGTATCGTCGACGACTAAAATTTTTGCATCGGGTGCGGTAAATTTTTCATGATATTCTTCATGACCTAAATTTTTAAATGCTTCTGCAAAATCGCCCATTGGCTCGGCATTGATAATTTTCTGCGCAACTTTGAATGAAAATGTCGAACCTTCACCATAGACGCTGGAAACTTCAAGGCGGCTATCCATCATCGCCAAAAGTTGCTTGGTAATGTTCATACCTAAGCCAGTACCTTCAATAGTGCGGTTGCGTTTCTCCTCAATACGTTCAAATGCGCTGAAAAGTTTTGAAATATCTTCTTCCTTAATACCGATACCAGTATCAGCAACGCTAAATTTCAGCCAAATAGAATTTTCATCGCGCTGTTCAAAGTCAATGGATAAAGTTACCGATCCTTTTTCGGTGTACTTAACAGCGTTAGTTAAAATGTTCGTGACAACTTGCTTTATTCTAATTTCGTCGCCCAAAAGTACGCTTGGAATTTTTTCATCAGCCTTTGTGACAAGTTGCAAACCTTTTTTATCTGCGCGGGGCTTAATCATATTGACTAAATCGTTTAAAACGGAGCTAAGCGCGTATTCGACGGGGATAATTTCCATTTTGCCCGCCTCAATCTTGCTGAAGTCCAAAATGTCATTAACGATACTAAGCAAAGAATTTCCAGCGCTACGTAAATTTTCTGCGTACTCTAAAATATTTTTGTCTTTGGATTCGCGCAAAATCATTTCGTCCATACCTAAAATGGCGTTAATCGGCGTACGAATTTCATGGCTCATATTGGAAAGGAAGTCACTTTTATTTTTCGCGGCTTGCAATGCCAAATAATTTTCCTGCTTAAGGCGTTTATTTTCGCTAGACTTATAAAGCGTCCTAGCTGACATAATAAGCACAATCACGATTAAACCGAAAACTATAAACGCGCCAATGTACATTGTTTCAAAGCCGACTGCTACAGAATCCCAAGGAACATAGCCAGATATTGCAAAATGATATTCGGTTGAAACACTTGCCGCGTAAACGAATAAATGTTTGCCTTGAAAGTCGTAGAAAATCGCGCCGCTGTTTTGAGTAAATGTTTCATCAGCGAGATTATAACCGAGTTTTTGTCCGAGTTCAGCCCAAGCCGCGTCCATATCGGGATGAGTATTGATAAGCGGCGGAATACCTTCAGCTATAACTTGCCAATCTGTATGAGAGTTCAACAAAATAACCGTGCCGTCTCCGTTGTAAAGTATTGTTTTGGAAATTTCGCGTACAGCCTCGTCATTGTAAAACTTGAACAAAGCGCAATTATCGCCGTTGTAATTCATCGGTACCGCAAAAACCAATCCTATTCCGCGAATGTAACGAATAATAGTTTTGCCGTCAAAAACTTCTCGGCAAGCGTCAGAAATATTTTCTGGCGGAACTCCACCTTCAATGACCCCGCCTCTTCTTGAAAGTATTCCGACTCGTCTGCCGTGCGTATCGTCAATAAGCGTAACTGAATCTTTAGCCGAGACTTCGCCGCTTTCAATTTTTCTGACAACCGTATTTAACAAATCAATTTCCAACATAAATTGTTTGTTGAGTTCGTAAGCAATGGTGCGCGTATTTCTTGCAACGTTTTCTTCCAACGCCTCTTTCAGCATATGATTCATATGACAATAGCCGAGAAAACTACATACGCCGACCGCGCAAGCGATTAAAAAAAATTCTACGAGCGCCCGTAGCTTAAAAATTTCACCCGTAGAAAAAATTTTTTCTTCAATATTATTTTTCATTTTTTTGTATCTGTTAAAAGAAATTTTTAATTCTTAAAATTAGCCTTCAAAATGATTTTCTTCTTGATTAGCGTTTTGATTTTCTTCTTGATTAGAATTTTGGTTTTCTTCGTCACGAATGAAAAGTAAAACGTCACCGCGCGTTGAGAATTTCCAGCGATATTTGGAAATTGCCTTGAAAAATGCGTACGACGCGCCAGCTCTCATTTCATCGTGAATTACGATAGCCATAACTTGAACTTTAGAAAGCCATTCATCAACATTTTCTGCGCTGAAAACTTCCTTTTCAGAACCTTCAATGTCAATTTTGATGAAGTCAATTTTTTCAATGGAGTTGTCAGCAACAATCTTTGAAAGTGTCGTCGTCTTGAAAGCGTCTTTATCATCTTCGCCAGTCTCAACAGTCATATAGCCCATGTCGCCCAATTCGTTACCTTCTAAGCGTGCAAAAGTTTCTTTGTCCCAAATTGCAGAATTAATCACGTGAATATTATCGTAGAAAATCGTATTGAAACGAAGGAACTTGAAATTAGTTTTTTCAGGCTCAATGGAATAAATCTGCGCGTCAGGATAAACATTTGCGAAGAAAAGAGTACTGTAGCCGATGTTACTGCCGCAGTCAATGATAACTTTGGGCTGAAAATCTTTAGGCAATGGCAAAACGTACTTGCCCTTATTGAAAATTAAATCGGCTACAATTTCGTCCGAAGTTTCGGCGCGATACGTGAAAGGCAAGCCGTCCATATCGATGACTTGCAGGCTAAGGCTACGAATATAATCAACAGTTTTCATACTACAACCTCCATTTATTTTTTAGCTGTTAAAAATTTTTTATTGTGCGTTATCGAAAATGAAAATTTTAAAAGCGATAGTCAATGCCGCTCTGCTTAAGAATCACATTTGCCATATGACGAGATTTAATTTTTTTTGCAACTACAAAAGGTTTGTCGGCAAAAGGGCTTTTCCAGACATCGTGGCTACCTTTTCCGTGACGAATGAAAGTACAACCATTTTGAGTTAAAATTTCGCGAACTTTCTTTTCATATTCAGCCATTATTCGTAAATCACCTTTGCCTCGCGTTGATAAAGAAAGTTTAATTTACCGCGTTTTTCGACACCGTCCATTTCAACAAGCAACGACGCTGCAAGGCAAGCTTCTTTAACCACTTCGTCAATGTCATCTGCTTCTACTAAAAGTCCAGGTATATCTTCCGACGAAGTCCACCAAACTTTAGCTTCATCGTCCCAGTGAAGTTGAACATTGTAGCTATCCACAAAAATCACCCCCAGTTTAGCTTTTAGCTGTCATTACGCATTACGCATTACGAATTCCTAATTAATCATTAGCATTATAACACAACGCGATAAAGATTAAAAAGTCCACAATAAATTTTTTAGCTGAAAGAACTTGTCAAATTCAGTACGAAATTGCGCTCATCTTCATCTTGAATTTTTGGCGCAACTTCCTCCAAATTTTTTTGCAGACGTTGAACTTTCACAAAAATTTCTTCGTCAGTCGGTTCAATATTTTTTCCTTCGTACAAGTTCGCCAATTCGTGACGGTAATTTTGCAAATGCTCCAAAACAAATTCTGCCGCAATGGGAATGTTAATTTCTTGCCGTTGCTGTAAAGGCCCCGCCTTCACGTAGCGAATCAGATTGACAAGAATTTTCTGCGCGACGCGGTCTTTAATTTGGAACTGTTTTAAATATTCGC
>JAFSUE010000197.1 GCA_017445435.1 Selenomonadaceae bacterium
AGCCAAACTTCGCCGCTTGATAAATTTGGACTTACTGCTTGCGCTGTTTTTTGCAAGCCCACAACGATCCAAGGTTGCCTTCCAGCCTCTGCAATGTACCAGCCGACGGAATTTGCGATAAATGGTAACGGCAAAAGTATCGGCGCAAATTTTAACGCGCAACGCAGACAGTTAGGTTGCTGAATTTTTCTGTCGAAGAAAAACGCTAACAATCCCATTACAAAGACAATTCCAAGCATCAGCATACCTGCGCCGACCATTATTCTAAAACTCCAAAACATTCCGCGTACATCTGGAATATAATTTCCTGGTCCGTACTGTTCAACCGCTTCACGCTGTAAATCATTAATGCCCTTCACTTCGCCACTGAATGAATTGTGAACCATAAACGTGAAAAGGTAAGGTATCGTAATTTCAGAATCGTTACGCCCAGCCGCTTGATTTATATCAGCTACAACTGCGAACGGCGCGGGGTCTTCCGTCTCCCATAACGCCTCAAATGACGCCAACTTCATAGGATTTCCCGTCGCTAAATATTGCGCGTGCATATGTCCCGAGCCGATAACGCCGAAAATTCCCAGCAATGAAAATAAAACTGCGCGGCGCAAAGTTCGTACAAACATTTCACGCGAAATTTCATCAGTCGCAATTTTCCACGCACTGACTACGATAACTAAAAATCCCGCCGTCGTAATTCCAGCAAAAAATGCGTGTGAATATTCGCCGAGTACGTAGCGATTAGTGATTAAGTCAAACAAACTTGTCATTACTGCGCGTCCGTCTTGAATTTCATAGCCAACAGGATGTTGCATAAAACTATTTGCAACTAAAATCCAAAATGCTGAAAGGTTACTGCCGAACGCTACAATCCAAATGCAAAGGCAGTGCAATTTTTCACTAAGTTTGTCCCAGCCAAAAATCCATACGCCGATAAAAGTTGACTCAATAAAAAATGCGGTCAAAGCTTCAAGCGCAAGCGGCGCACCAAAAATATCGCCCATAAATCGCGCGTACTCTGACCAGTTCATACCAAAATGAAATTCTTGTACAATGCCAGTGACAACGCCCATTGCAAAGTTAATTAAAAATATCGTGCCGAAAAATTTTACCAACTTTTTCAGCTTGATTCGTTCTTCGTAACTGTCACTGTTTATATACCACGTTTCAAGCAACGCTACGAAAATTGACAGCCCTAACGTCACGGGTACGAAAAGAAAATGATATACCGTTGTTATCGCAAATTGTAAGCGGGATAAAATTAAAGCGTCCATATTCCTACCTTCTCTCCAAAAAAATTTTTTTACCGTATGTACAACAAAATTTCGGGTGAAGGCAGAAAAATCTTTCGTCGTCTATTCGTCGCTTGTCGAATTTGTAAAAGTTAAATCCGACGCGGCAACTCAGCGAATAAATCATTGATTAGATGACCTTTTTGAGATGTGATAAAGATTTTGTGGAAGTTTGCCTGACGCATTTAGGAATTTTCGTCTATCGAAATTCAGTCCTATGGTGGCGGTCAAACCCAACATTCACAATATGTGGCGCTTTTGCGGAGCTAAATTTTCTTGAAAACTCAAGGGAAATGCAGCCTCTCAGTTCATCTGCACCTGAACCGACTTCGTCCAAAATCCCTGCCCTCACCCGAAATTTTATTTATCAGATTATACAAGCGTCAAGAAAATTATTCAAGCGCCTAAATAGATTTTTATTCACAACAATTTGAAAGCTTTTAGGTGTTAGGTGTTAGCTTTTAGGGATTAGCTTTTAGCTTTTAGGAATTTTAATTACGCATTAAGCATTAAGCATTACGAATTAAAAAAATTCCTCTGGTCAGTACAAATTTTTCAACGCTAAAAAATTTTGATTTTACTAAACGTATTTGCTATAATTTTTGCGTAATTATTTTTTAGGGGAGTCTTTAACTTGAAAGAATTGATGTTGGGAAATAAAGCGTTGGCGCGTGGCTTGTACGAAGCTGGCGTATGTTTCGTGTCTAGCTATCCAGGTACGCCGTCAACCGAAATTACCGAAGAAGCCGCAAAGTACGACGAAATTTATTGCGAATGGGCGCCCAATGAAAAAGTTGCAATGGAATCAGCTTTTGGTGCGTCACTTGCTGGCAGACGTGCTTTCTGCGGACAAAAACACGTTGGCTTAAACGTCGCCGCCGATCCACTTTTCACGCTGTCCTATACTGGCGTCAACGCTGGACTTGTCGTCGTCGTAGCTGATGATGCGGGTATGCACTCTTCACAAAATGAACAGGATAGCCGCCATTACGCGATAGCCGCTAAAGTTCCAATGCTTGAACCGTCTGATTCTGCAGAGGCGTTGAATTTTGCCAAGCTTGCCTATGAAATTTCAGAGCAATTCGATACGCCCGTCATTATAAAAATGTGTACGCGCGTTGCTCATTCTCAATCGATTGTCGAAATTGGCGAACGCGTCGACGTGAAAAAATCTTATGAAAAAAATATTCCTAAGTACGTAATGATGCCTGGCAATGCTAAACGCCGTCACCCTGTAGTTGAGGAACGTACAAAAAATTTAAAAGCTTACGTGGAAACGACGCCGATTAATCGCGTTGAATTTTTTTCCGACGAAATTGGAATTATCACTGCGTCGACTTGCTATCAATACGTCAAGGAAGTTTTCGGCGAAACTGCTAGCGTTTTGAAATTGGGAATGACTAATCCACTGCCCGACGAATTGATTAAAAATTTTGCGTCGAAGGTAAAAAAACTTTACGTTGTCGAAGAGCTTGACGACGTTATAGAAAGTCACGTTAAAAGTTTGGGAATTGAAGTTGAAGGCGCTAACATTTTGCCGCGCATTGATGAATTTTCACAAAATCTTATTGCAAAATCTTTTGGTCGTGAAGTTCCAACTGGAATTGCGCTTGAAGATGAAATTCCTGCGCGTCCGCCAGTAATGTGTGCAGGCTGTCCACATCGCGGGCTTTTCTATTCGCTGAAAAAAAGAAAATGTATCGTATTAGGTGATATTGGCTGTTACACTTTGGGAGCAGTGCCGCCGCTTAGCACGATTGAAATGACTTTGTGTATGGGCGCGTCAATCAGTGCAACTCACGGCTTTAATAAAATGCTTGGCGCTGAAAGTGAAGGGAAAACCGTTGCAGTTATCGGCGATTCAACTTTTATGCATTCTGGAATGACTGGACTTGCTAACGTCGCTTACAATCAGTCAAACTCCACCGTGATAATTTTGGACAACTCAATAACGGGCATGACTGGGCATCAGCAAAATCCTACAACTGGTTACAACATTAAAGGCGATCCTGCTGGCAAAATTAATTTGGAGGAACTTTGCCGCGCGATGGGCATTAATCGCGTTCGCGTCGTCGACCCGTACAATTTAAGAGAGTGTGACGAAGTTTTAAAGGAAGAACTTGCCGCGCCTGAACCGTCCGTAATAATTTCGCGTCGTCCTTGTGCGCTGTTGAAGTACGTTAAACATAATCCGCCGCTTAAAGTTGACGCTGAAAAATGTATCGGCTGTAAATCTTGTATGAAAATTGGCTGTCCCGCAATTTCTATGAAAGACGGAAAAGCCGTCATCGATTCAACGCAATGTGTCGGCTGTAATGTTTGTTCGCAACTTTGTCCGAAAAAAGCCTTTGTTAATGCGTAATGCGTAATTCGTAATGCTTAATGCGTAATGAAAAAAAAATAATGGTAATTACGCGGCATTTATGGCGCCTTGCGGAGTTGGACGCGTGAGAACACAATGACGCGGTGAAATGTTTTTATTACTGCAAAGTCAACCGCGAGCGCGCAAATGCCGCCTATGTTTTCTTTTGCTTCTTTTCTTTTGCGCCAAAAGAAAAGAAGTTTATAAAAAAATTAAAATAAAAATCCACTTAATCAATACGTCCTAATTCTAAAAAAAATTGTCGATTCGCTCGACTTAAAAAGCTTTTGTTAATGCGTAATGCTTAATTCGTAATGAAAGATAAAAGCTAAAATAAATTTCAAGCGTCAAATGGTGGCGCTTATTTTTTTGCAAAAAAAAAATTGTCGATTCGCTCGACTTAATTTATTTCGCCATATTGTTCAAAAATATTATCAAGTTCGCCGTTCGTCATAGCACTGCAAACTTTTTCGCGTACTTCGCCTTTCGACATATCAAGCCGCGTAAAAATTTTTTTACCAGCTAAATTTTTTTCACGAATAAGTTGTAGCCGTCCAACAGCGTTATTTTGTTTTGCATACTCCGCTAAACCTTTCGCCTTCCCAATGTTATTGCGGCGATTAGGATCGTGTGGCTCTAAAACGTCCACAATGTAGCCGCTTTCATCGTGACGAACAATTAAAAAGTCAGGGTAAAATGATTTAATTTCGTCGTGTTCGTTTCGATACGGAATGCACAATGAAAAACTTTTTCCTACAGAATTTCTTATCCAACAAACAAAATCTTTACGTTGCCGCTCCTCATTCAAAATATTTTCTTCCCAACTGTTAAGCTTAACCGTTGCTGTACCAGTCTTTCTTTCAACGAACAAATGATCTTCATAAACTTTTCCTTCGGCGTCCTGCGTAAGGTTAATTGATTCAGACAAAGTAAAATTATGTTTGCTAACTTCGTCGCTGTCCGAAACAATTTTGTCGTATTCACTGCGCCATTTATCAGTAAGCTTGACAGTTTCACGCCTGAATTTGTCATTCAGTTCATGGAATTTCTTTTTAGCAAATTGTTCAAGCTGTTCAAGGCATTTATCGTTCGACACGAAAAGTATCACGTCAATTTTGCAATTAATAATTCCGTCCGCGTCAGAAAATTTATTTACGTATTCTAGCCCAATGCGCGAATCTTTAAAGCGCAATTCAGCTTTATCAAATTGCCTGTCAATGTCCGCGTCTGTCGTCACGAATAAATTGGGATTTACAACTTGTTCAAGAATTTCCCCAGACGTATTAAGCACGGTTTCATTAAATCTGAATTTTCTAGTTTCTAGGCTAAGCGCTTCATATTCACCAGAACTTTTTAACTTGTCAATGTACCTGCGAATAAGCATAACAATTTCATCAAGCGTAATGTTAAAAGCGCTACGACAAAGTCCACTGCGCGTAAGGAAATTTGAAATTTTCAACAGTGAATTTAAATAATCACTCGTCCGTACGCGTCCAACTTTATAAGTCAACAGCGCCATTTCATTAATAGCTTTTACAATTTCTGCGCGGTCGAAAGATTCTTCAATCGGCGAAATTTCTTCGTCAACATTTTCAACATTTTCAAAAATTTCAGCAGGTTCAACATTAATCGGCTTGTCAATCGATTTGACGGGCCATTTTTTTTCGGCGGATACGTCATTACCTTTAACTGCAGGTGACGTTGAAGTTGTCGGCGGCTTGAAATTTTCAGCAGACGTTGTAACTTTATTATCAGCTGAAAAAAGATTGTCTTTTGAAGTTGCCGTCGAAATTTTTTTGACGTGCCGCGCAGAAATTTTTGGAACATCTTTAACCGTCAACATCTTATTTTTTCTATTGTTAATATTTTCGCCGATAATTTCTGCGGGAATTGCGCCGCCGTCCGATTGCTTGAAGGCGTCAACAATTTTTTGTACCGTCTCTTTGTCAAAATGCGGCAGATATAAATGAACTTCGTTTAATGTGTCGTCAAGTTCAATTCGTCTTTGCAACGGCGTACGAATCATTCGCCCTAAAAGTTGCGCTATGTACGTTGAATCAACTGCGCGGCGAAATGACATCATAGTTTCAGCTTGTGGACAATCCCAACCCGTAGAAAGATTTTCTTTGAAAAACACAATTTTAATTTTATCGTTGCCCGCAATGCTAGACGGCTCGGCATACGGTACGCGCAAATTATTTATCGGCAACTCTGCTTGACTTTGTCCGAAAGTATGAACGACTTCTCCAACTTCAAAATTTATTTTTGTCCGCGCAGAAATTATTTTCAAACATTCATCAAGGTCTGTCGCTGAAATTTTATTTGCCGTACCATTTTCAACTTGAATGACAAAAATGGGATTAAAATTTTTTTCGCCCTGTTCACTAAGATATTGCCGCCAATGTTCGCATTTATTTTTCCATTCATCAGCCGCCGTTTCCAATACCGACATATCTTTTGAGACAATTTTATTATTTTCATCGTCGGGATAAAGGACAATTATTCTTTCCTTCAACAAGCCTGACGCTTGAACATCTTCATTTGTCACGGTGACTTTTTGAATGCCTGATGAACTATTCGACACCAAATTATTAAAACGTTCTGGCGTCGCTGACATACCGATAACTATCGGCGCGGGCGAAAGGTTATCTTCCACGCTACCTTTAATGAACTTTTGCATTATCGTTGTAGCTCGTCCCGCCGCAATGCCTTTCATTCCGCGATGCGCTTCGTCGATTATGAAATAAATTTTCCCTGCCTTCGCCTTAATAGTATTTTGCAACGTCTGCCAAATTGTGAACTGCCTAGTATCTGACTTCTGCGTCAAGTTGCTACTCTTGCTCAACTTCTGCGTATTCAAAAAATAAATTTTTCCGTCGTCAAAAAATTCTTTGTCAAAAGTACTTTCATCAATCATTACAAGTTGTGAATGGTTGATTCTGTCGGCATTGAAAAAAAATTTGTCCATTGACTGTTTATTCAGTTCGGGCGAATCACTCAACCACACGAAAATTGCATCTGACTGCGCGGGATATTCTTCACTGCCATGATAAACTTTTTCTACAAACGCCGCTAACATTATCGTTTTACCTGCGCCAGTCGGGGCTGTAAATGAAATCGCTTGCGGCTCGCCGTCCTCAAAAAAATGTTGATACCCTCTTATAGAAAATTTCCTCAACTTTTTCACAGCAAATTTTTGAAAGGGCATTAGTTCAAATTTCATTCAATCACCCACTTATTTTAAAATTATCTAGATAATCTTGGTAAAGCTGGTACGTCACCTTGTCTTTGAAGTTGCTGATAATTTGCCTATAACCATAATTTGATTTAGTGCTGATGAAAATTGTATCAATCGACGGCTCGGCAGTTATCACCTGTTCAAATTCGCTGTAATATGATTCGTCAATCAGCACGGCAAAATTATTTTCGCGCAGAATCAACATTGGCGGCAAATCTTTTTCATCTGCCAAACTTGGACACGCGCCACGACAGCCCGCTTGAAACCATAGCAACGGCAAAATTTCTTTGAAGTTCCTGCCCATTTCAACATAATCTTTGTTCAAAAAGCCCAGCTTGAAGTACGCCGCATTTGCCTTGAAACCGTCCGCCATTTCAATTTCTGTATCAAGATATTTCCCTTTCAGCGGCTCGCCGTTAATGTTATGCCCTTCGATACTGCAAACCGTACGCGGCCACGTCACGTAACGCGCAATTCCCAATTTTTGCCATTCGTCATCATTTGGCGTATAACCTGCGCGGCGCAAATTTTTTTCTTCGGCGTCGGAAACTTCATTGTTCGTAACCATTATGCAACGCCTATTGCCGCC
>JAFSUE010000198.1 GCA_017445435.1 Selenomonadaceae bacterium
ACAACACAGTCGATTGGACCTTTGCGCCTTAACATAAGACTTTTAGCCAGTAACCAGTAGCTTATTAATGCGTAATGCGTAATGCGTAATGAAAATAAAGGTAATTACGTGGCATTTCAGCGCCCTGCGGAGTTGGACGCGTGGAACACAATGACGCGGTGAAATGTTTAAATTACTCACTACTAACTACTGACTACTCACTAAATTTGCGCCAAAAGAAAAGAAGTTTAATAAAAAAAAATTAATTATTCAACACGCCCTAAAAAGGAAATTTTGTAATGTTGAAACAAAAAGTAAAAGCCGTGCCGACGATAATTCCAACGCTACTATTTATGCTGTTCGATTATATCGGCGTCGTGCTTGCCCAATACATAGCCTTTTATATTCGTGACGCGGTGGACTTTTGGAATAAAGTTACGTACATTTATCCTGACACGTACATTTTTGTAGGCGTGCCAGTATTATTTTTAATTTTTCTTGGCTACTCGCGATCGTATCGGCAAATGAAACCAGTTGTTGACACGATGCGCGAAATTTTTATATCGGTCTTTTACGGCTGGATGGCGTCAATAATTTTAGTCTACTTTTTCAAGGCGGGTCATCAAGCGTCACGAACTTTTATGATTCTGCTCGGCATCTTTGTGCTGTTCAACGTCTGTGTGATTCGCTACGGCATTTTAAAATTTTTAAAGCTGAAAAATATTTTTAGTGAACCAGTCGTGATAATCGGCGCGGGCTTGACGGCGGAAAAAGTTGTAAAATTTTGGCGTGAAGATTTAGGATACCGCTATGACATTGTCGGATTGATTGATGATTCGCCCGTTTCAAAAACTTTGCCGCAGGAATTTCCCGTACTAGGCGGCTTTAATATGGCGCGAAAAATTGTTCGCAAGCTGGCAGTTCAAACGGTGATAATTGCCGCACCTGGCATAAGTAAAGAACGCCTGCAAGAAATTATTAACGATATTCAGCCGCGCGTAAAAAATATTTCCTTCATACCTGATTTAATCGGTACGCCAATGGCAAGCGTCGACGCGTCAATTTTATTCAGCGAAAAAATTTTAATGCTCAACCTTCGCAACAATCTTTCGCGACGTTACAACAGAATTTTCAAGCGCATTTTCGATTTAGTTTTAACGATTATCGGCGGCATTATAATTTCACCGATACTTTTGGGAATTGCCATTGCAGTTTGCGTGTCGAATCGCGGCGGAATAATTTTTTCACATCGGCGCGTTGGTATGTACGGTAAAAATTTTTACTGCTATAAATTTCAAACAATGGTTAATGACGCTGACAAAGTTTTAGAAAAATATTTGGCGGAAAATCCAACTGCGCGGCTTGAATGGGAAGAAACTTTTAAGTTGACGAATGATCCACGCGTCACGAAGTTAGGAAATTTTCTGCGTCGAACTAGCCTTGATGAATTGCCGCAACTTTGGAACGTAATTTTAGGCGATATGAGTTTAGTTGGACCGCGTCCGATTGTCGAAGAGGAAGTGCCGAAGTACGGTAAAAATATTCGTGAATATTACATGGTGCCGCCAGGAATAACTGGAATGTGGCAAGTGTCGGGGCGCAGTGATACGACGTACCCTGAACGCGTCGCAATGGATACGTGGTACGTGCGGAATTGGTCAGTGTGGATTGACATAATGTATTTGTTCAAGACGGTTAAAGCAGTTTTGACTGGGCGCGGCGCTTATTAAAAAAGACTTGCAATTTACGGCGAAATGTTTTAAAATACGTTTCGTTGTAAAATTTGCGTTCGTGGCTCAGTTGGATAGAGCAACGGCCTTCTAAGCCGTGGGTCGCGCGTTCGAGTCGCGCCGAACGCACCATATTTGAAATTAACAAGGTTTTGTCTTCGGATGAAACCTTTTTTAGCTTGTAGGTTTTAGATTGTAATAATTCTTAATTCTTAATTCTTCATTCTTAATTCCCCTGACGCCGTTTTTAAAAATTTTTTCAACGCGAACTTTCAATACGTCACCAGATTTTATTTCCGAACTAGCTGGCACGTACACGCGAATATAATTTTTCGTGAGACCGTCAATAAAATTATCTGTTTCAGTTTCGGCGATAATTTCAACAGTTTGACCAATAATTTTTTCAGCAAAAATTTTTTCCTTCGTAGCAGAAATTTCCAGCGCTTGACTTGTACGAAATTTTTTAACCTGCGCGGAAATTTGATTGTCCATAGCGGCGGCAACTGTACCTTCACGCGGCGAAAATGGGAAGACGTGAATTTTGCTGAAGGGTTGAGATTTTATAAAGTTCAACGTTTCGGCAAAATTTTTATCCGTTTCATTTGGAAAGCCGACAATTAAATCTGTGCCTATTGACACGTTGGGAATTTCGCGTACAAGTTTTGAAGTCACGGCGTCAAAATTTTTTGTGGTGTACGGACGACGCATCAACTTTAAAATTTCGTCACTGCCAGATTGCAACGGCAAATGTACATGGTTGCAAATTCTTTCGTCGGACTTCATCAAGTCAATCAATTCGTCAGTCATTTCCGCAGATTCGATTGAACCTAAACGCAGGCGAAACGGTTTAGCCGCGTCCAAAACAGTTTTAACAGCGTCGGCAAGCGTCGTTTTATCGTGAAAATCTTGACCGTACGCGCCAATGTGAATTCCAGTTAAAACAATTTCGCGATAACCTGCGGCGGCAAGTTGCACGCATTCAGCACGAATATTTTCAAGACTGCGTGAACGGACGCGCCCGCGCAGGTATGGAATTATGCAGTACGAACAAAAATTATTGCAGCCGTCTTCAATCTTGAGAAAAGCTCTTGTACGTTGTGGAGTATGCGGCAGTTCCTCAAAGGCGGAAATTTTTTCAACGTCATTTACGCGCAGAATTTTTTCCCCGCGATTATTCAGCGCCTGTTCGACGAACTCAACAATTTTCATACGGTCAGCAGTTCCAATTACAACGTCGACGCCGTCAATTTTAGAAATTTCGTCAGGGGAATTTTGCGCGTAACAGCCAAGAGCAACTAAAATTGCGTCGGGATTTACACGCGCCGCACGTCGAATAGCTTGCCGCGATTTTTGGGAACTTATCGCCGTGACTGCGCAGGTATTCACTACGACGACATCAGCAGTTGAAATATTTTCCGTGACTTCGTAGCCAGCAGTTTGAAAAATTTTGCTAAGTGATTCTGTTTCGTACCAGTTGACTTTACAGCCCAAAGTATAAAAAGCTACTCTCACGTCTTAATCACCTTTTTAGCTAATAAATATTTTAAACTCAATATTTATAAAAATTTTTTTTAGTTGAACTACTTTTTCTTTGGCGCAAAAGAAATTTACGCGGGCGGGCGCTCATCCTTGAGTGCCTTTTTTATTTCGACGTTAAAATTATCAACATAATTTTAGTCGTTTGATGCGTACCAAGTCGACGAGCTGCGGTCGTACCTATAAGCCGCGCCGCCAGATAACATAACTTTAGGCGTTTCAGTAGCATTCATCGTCAAGCTACCAGCATTTAAATTTATTTTTAAGCCACTTTGAAAATCTTCTACCGACAAAATATCAGTCAGCCCGACGTTGTACAAGTTCACTGTATCATTTGAATCAGCATTGTTTATAACGTCGTTGCCTTCGCCAATTCCGTACCAAAACATATTCGCCGCACTGCCGCCATTTAAAACGTCATTTGAATCGCCAGCGCCGCCCCACATACTTGTATTTCCAGCGCCGCCAATAATTTCGTTGTCAAGATTATTTCCCGCCAAAACATTTTGTGACGTGGAATTTTGCGCGTCAATCGCGTCGATATTGCTAAAATGTTCATCCGTCAGAAAAATTGAATTGCCCGCGTTTGTCGTGTTGACGTACAAAATATCTCTAGCATTGCCTCCGAGATAATAATATCCTCTGCCATTTTCATAAGTTAAACTGTTCGCCAAGTCCGTGTTGCCAACTTTCACGTCAACAGGATTTCTGCCAGTCGCCGTGTACTGAATAACTTCATTCACGTCATTTGTATTCATCGACACCGATAAAGTATTGTCGCCGCCGTCCATAATGACGACTAAATTTTCACCTGCGCGGTTGAGTGAAAAACTGTCCATAATCGCTAAAACGTCGTCGTCATCACCGTTACCTGCCGTAAATTGTTGTACAACGTCCGCGCCGCCGCTTGCTGAATAGAAAAATACTTCACGTGAACCGCCGCCAATTAAAACGTCATTTCCATTCGCGCCGCCCCATACACTTGCACCAGCTCTGCCAGATTTAATTGTATTGTCATTGTCATTGCCAGCTAAAATTATTGTCGACGTTAAATTTGTGGCGTCAATCGTCAAGGCGTCGAGATTCGCGTACTCACTAGCTTTATTCCTCAACAAATTCATATTGCCAAGCCAAATATCTGTATTGAAATCGCCTTTAACAACAAGCGTCGTACCGTTGAAAGTTGCTGAACCTGGCGTAGTAGTCGTCGTCGAAGTTGACGTGACGGTTGACGATGTGGAAGTTGACGTAGAATCAGAAGAACTCACAGTAATTTCAGTTGCGGGATCACGTCTAGCCGCCGCCTGTTTAGCTAAATATCTAAGCGCCATATATCCTGCCGCGTAAGCACTTGTACCGCTGGTATTAAACGCGCTTTTCAATGCAGATGAACTTGACGCCAACTCTTGAATTTTATCGCGCCGCTTGTCATCAATACCATGAACAAGTTCCGCGCTACCTTCTTTAAAGACCGTCGAAAAATCGTTGAAGTAGTCGAAGTTCGCCGCCATTACCGCGTGAACTAATTCATGGGCAATAGTCCTGTCAAGGTACGTCAACGCGTTACTGTTACCGACGCCGTTGGGATTGGAAGTGTCGATATTGTCGTAATAATTCATATTTAATTTAAGGTGAAGTTCATCGCATTTTTGATCCGTGCTATATGAAGTGACCGCCATTCTGCCATCAGATTCGTTGTAAAAGGTAATGTCCAGTTCCTTAACAGTCGTCCCAGCTTCTTTAAAGTTTATGCCGAAAGAATTATTTATCAGCGTCAAAGATTCTTTAATCCACCAAGTATAAAGCCCACCGACAATAAATTTTTCGCTGTCAGTAAGCGTACTAAGTTCAGGGACAGTGACGGTTAGCCCTTGAATTTCAAAAACGTTTGACGCGGGATAAGTGATTGACCCAGATTCTGGGACGATACCTTCAGCGCTTTTCGTCGAACCAGTACCAGCATCAGAGCCGCTAATCGCGCCAGTGTCTTCGTTGTCCAAGACAATGTTGCACATATCCTTAAGAAAGCCAGCGTAATTGCCATTGTATGCCGCGCAGTCTTTAACCATAGTTTGCGTAAGTTCCGACCAACTGCTAAAGTTGGATACAGATTTAACTGCCGCGTCAAGTGCCGCCGTGCCGCTTAAAGATGTGTTGTTGTCCAAAGTTTTCATAAAATCTTTTATAACGCCTTGCGCAGTTGCCATAAAATTCACTCCTAAGTTGCAAAGCCCGCGTTAAATGACAGACTTTGAAAATTTTCGTCAATAGTTTTATCGTGCAAAAATCCTACAAATTTTAATTTCCAAGTGACGCTCCATCCAGCAAAAAATTTTTTTCCCTTATTAAATATACGTGAAAAATTAAAATGTATTAAATTTTAAAAAAAATTATATCATAAAAATTTCCTTGAATCATCTAACGTTGGCGAAAAAATAAAAAACATTTTTCAGATTATGGCAAAAATTTTAACGCCAATTTCTTAACATCTATATTATAAACATCTTGAAAATTAAAAAAAGTTGTTGTAAAATATTTCAAATTTAATTTTAATTCAAGTTTAAAAATGTGAGAAGGTGGTTGTTATGGCTGAGCGGGAGATAAAATATCGCGGACTGAAGACTTTTCAGA
>JAFSUE010000199.1 GCA_017445435.1 Selenomonadaceae bacterium
AAATATTCTGCCGCCACAAAGATTTTCCTGCCGTAACCTGCGCGGAAAATTTTTTTTGCAATTATCCCTACCGTAAATTATAATAAGCCAGTTAAACTTTTAATAGGAGGTTTACGACTTGTCAAAGATAGAACCTTTCAGTGAAAATATTTTTGTGACGCGCCCAGTTTTCCCGCCAATCGAAGAGGTTACGGAAAAGTTACGCGATATTTGGGCGGCTAAGTGGTTGACGAATAACGGACCGCAACATTATATGCTTGAACGCGAACTTGAGCAATATTTAAAAGTTCCGTACTTGTCGCTGTTCAACAACGGCACAATCGCTTTAATGGTTGCGATACAAAGTTTGCGCCTTCAAGGTGACGTGATAACTACGCCGTTTACTTTCGCCGCCACGCCGCACGTTTTAAGCTGGAATAACATTCGCCCAATTTTCTGTGACATTGACGAAGACACGATGAACATTGACGCAGATAAAATTGAATCGATGATAACGCCGCAGACGACGGCAATTTTAGCTGTTCACGTTTTCGGTACGCCTTGCAACGTCGAAAAAATTCAGCAAATCGCTGACGCTTACGGCTTGAAAGTTGTTTACGACGCCGCGCACGCATTCGGCGTTGAAATTGACGGTCAAGGTATTGGCAACTTCGGCGATATTTCAATGTTCAGCTTTCACGCTACGAAAGTTTATCACACGTTGGAAGGCGGCGCACTTGTTCACAGAAATAAAAATCTCAAGCAACGAATTGACTTGCTGAAAAATTTCGGCATTAAAAACGAAGATGAAGTTGTTATGACTGGCATTAACGGCAAGCTTGATGAAGTCCGCGCGGCTATCGGTAGAATTATGCTTGGCTACGTTGCGGATGAAAAAGAAAAACGCCGTAAGTTGCACAAAGTTTATAACGCGGAACTTGGCAACGTCGCGGGCTTAAAGCTTATGCCGAAGTGTGATGAAAATGTCAAGCTGAATTATCAGTACTATGTCATTCGCGTTGATGAAAAAGTTTTTGGCAAGTCGCGCGATGACATTTACGACGAATTGAAAAAGTATAACGTTCACGCTAGAAAATATTTTCATCCGCTTTGCAGTGAATTTACTTGCTACCGTCAATTAAATTCGTCACGCGCTGAAAATTTGCCCGTCGCTAATGTTATCGGTCAACAAGTTTTAAGTTTGCCAATGTACGGCGATTTGACGGCGGACGACGTGAAAAAAATCTGCGCAATTATTAAGTCTATTAGTAAGTAGTTAGTAGTCAGTAGTTAGTAGTGGTGAAATTTTTACTACTCACTACTTACTACTCACTACTCACTAAGCTCGAAAGGAAATATTATGTTTGCAAAAATTAAGGCAGTCTCTTCATACCTGCCAGAACTTATTGAAAAAAATAGTGACATTGTTGAAGAACGTTTCAGCAAAAAATTAGGCGTCGTCGACCGCCACATTGTCGCCGCTGATGAATCTGCTGGCGATTTAGCATTCAAGGCGGCTGAAAAACTTTTCGCCGAATATGATATTGACCGTAACGAAACAGATTTTATTTTACTTTGCACTCAACACCCCGATTATCAGATGCCGCACACTTCCCCGCACCTTCAATACCGTTTAGGGCTTGCACAAACTGTCGGCTCAATGGATATTGCGCTGGGCTGTTCAGGCTACATTTACGGATTGGCAACTGCTAAAGGTTTAATTGAAGCTGGCATCGCTAAAAAAATTTTGTTTCTTACCTCAAGCGTCTACACAAAATATATCAACGTGAAAGATACGTCAGTCAGACCGCTTTTCGGTGACGGCGCAACCGCTACGTGGATTGAAGGCGTTGACGAACCTGCAGAAAATATTCGTGCCTTCATCTTCGGTACGGACGGCTCGCGCTACGATAGATTGTACATTCCAGTCGGCGGAAGTCGCTTGACGCCGCGCGATACCCCTGAAGTTTTTGAGTACGACGAAAATAAAAATTATCATTCAAACTACGAAGTTTATATGGACGGTACGGCGATTGCGTATTTCACTCTGCGCGAAGTTCCTAAACTTGTGAACAAAGTACTGAACGCCGCGAATATGACGCGCGAAGATTTGGACTACTGCATTTTCCACCAGGCTAATGAATTTATGCTTAAGTACGTGCAACAGAAAGCTAAGCTGGAAAATGTTCCCTACCATAATAAAATTACTCACTCAGGAAATTTAGTTTCAGGCAGTGTTCCCTACGCGATTGAAGAAGTTGTAACTTCTGTTGACGTGACGAATTTGCACAACGTACTTTTAACTGGTTTCGGCGTTGGATTGAGTTGGGCAGGTTGCCTTGTCGATTTATCAAGCGTACTTCCTAAAAAGGTGGGCGAAAATGTCGAAAGCTAGACCACGAAATTTTAGACCACCGATTAAAAAAATTTTGCCGAAAGTCACAATTCAGCCGCCTAAAGTCAGCGTAATTCTTTCAAGCTACAATCACGCCAATTATATCGCCGCCGCTATTCAAAGTGTGCTTGACCAAACTTTCACGGATTTTGAACTTTTAATTTATGACGACGGATCGATTGACGGTAGCCGCGACGTTATTAAAACTTTTGACGACCCGCGAATAAAAACTTTTCTTTACGAAGAAAATCGCGGTCCACGTCTTGCCGCGCAGGAATGTTTTGCCGCCGCTAAAGGTACGTACATTGCCATTCACCATTCAGACGACACCTGGTCAACCGATAAACTTGCCAAGCAAGTTGAATTTCTTGACGCGCACGAAGAATACGCCGCTTGTTTTACGCTGGCAGATTTTATCGACGAAGATGGCAACTTGCAGACTTTAGACGAAGGCGACTTTTACGCGACGGTTTTTGACAAGCCGAACCGTTCCCGCGCAGAGTGGCTGAATTATTTTTTTTATAATGGGAATTGTCTTTGTCATCCAAGTTTGCTAATTCGGCGCGAATCTTACGCAAAATTTAATATGTACGACGTGCAAGGTTTATGGCAGTTGCCAGATTATTTTATGTGGATAAATCTTTGTTTCCACGCGAATTTTTACATTATGCACGAAAAGCTTGTACAATTTCGCCTTCGCCTTAAGCAACGCGATAATATGTCAGCATCGGCTTTCGATAAGCGTATACGCGGAGAATCTGAAATGTACTTTGTGCTGGACAACTTCATAAAAAATTTTTACGACGATAAATTTTTCCTTGAAGTTTTCCCCGACGCTAAAAAATTTGTCGTCAATGGCAAGATTAACCGCAACTTTGCATTCGCGCAGATTTGCCTTGAAAATTCCGACACGCCTTTTTCTGGTACGTTTCAGCTTATCGCGTTGAACTTGCTGAAAAAAATTTTGTCAAGTACGAAGAGCGCCGCTGAAGTTAAAGCGCTGTACAATTACGACGAAAAAACTTTTCTGCGCGACACTGGAAATATTGACGTATTTAACCTTGCACAAAAACTTTCACTGCCGCACGGAATTTTATTTTTTGACTATGGCGAAGATTTTAATAACGACGCGAAAGTTGACAAATATATTTTCGTCGAGACGTCAGGAAATTTTTACGCGAAATATTTTTTCAATGCCGCCCAGCCTGTCAAAAATATTCGTTTCGACCCCGACGACAATTTCATTTCCATTAAGCTTGACGCCTTCACAGTCAACGGCAAAAATCTTTCCGTAGCAAATACAAACGCCGCTGAAATTGTCGACGGCTTTTACAGATTTTTGACGAATGACCCGCAAATTTATTTTAATACAGACTTATACAATTTAATAGGCGATTTGATTATCGAAGTTCGCGGCAAATTTGATAAAGGCTATTCAAAAATTCTCAATGAAAGTATAGCGCAAATTCAATCAGATAAAATTCAACTTGAAAGTGAAAATGCGCAACTTGAAAATAAAAATTCAAGTCTTGCCAGTCAAAATGAACATCTTCAAACCGTCAATAAAAATCTTGATGAATATAATGACGAACTGAAAAATACCGTGCAGAATCTTTCCGCGCAGATTTCTGAACTTGAAAACGTCAATCACGTTATCAGCCAATACAACGATGAACTTGAAAACGCTAACAATCTCATCACGCAGTACACGACCGAACTTGAAAACGCGAATCAAACTTTGCTTGACCATAATGACGCGCTTGCAAAAACTTTGGAAATGGAAATTGCCAGCCGCGATGAACAAATTGCTAGCCTTTCCGCCCAACTTGCTGAATTTACAAAACTTAAAGACGCGCTCTTAACTTCGACTTCGTGGAAAGTTACCGCGCCATTGCGTAGCGTTGGTTCATTTGTTCGCAAAATTTTAGGGCGTAAACCTACCGCCGATGAAAATTTGGACACAAACTTAAAGCTGAAAGTTTACCGTACGTTGACTGATCCTAAGGTTAAAAATTTTGTTCATAAGGCGGAGGAAGTTTGCGAAGAAAAATTTCCTACCGTACACGAAAAAATTTTGTTGCCTACAAAGGCGGCGGCGAAGTCTGCACTGTTAAAATTTGCCGCGTCGAAAAATAAATCTGCCGACGGCGTGAAGTTGTGGAAGTTGTCAAAGTCAAAGTTCGACGGATTAGTAAGCGTC
>JAFSUE010000200.1 GCA_017445435.1 Selenomonadaceae bacterium
TATATTTTCTAGAGATTGAACGCTGTAACCTGCGTTCCCTCTTCTTTAATTTTTTTATCGACTTAGTTTTATTTATGTTTGAATAAACTGTACCGTCTGAACATATCGCTAAATTTTTTAGCCCTAAATCTATTCCCAAGCTGTCAGTAAAATTCTCCGCTTGTTTTTCAGCTTCCATTTCTACTGATACCGATAACCACCAATTCAAGCCGTCAAAACTTATTCGCGGATTTTCATATTTCGCAACTAAAGGTACTCGCCCAACTTCGGCAAGCCGTATCCAATTCAAGCGTTGCTTATTTTTACGTTTACTCATCGCTATCGATTCAAGTTTTACGTGCGTTGATGTTATCTGTATTTTGCACGGGTCTTGATAAAAACTAAATCCACTTTCTTTTCGGCTTTTAAATTTCGGATGTCCATTCATATCGTAAACAGTCGGACTTTTACCGATTCTTGCAAGATGTTTTAATTTTTTCTTCGTGTACTTAATTTTTGTGTTTTGCTGTTTATCAAAAAAGTTTTTATAAGCAACTCCTAAATCTTTTATCGCTTGCTTGGTTACGTTATTTGAGATTGTAGAAAGCCACGAATATTTTGCGGAATTTCTAAGCAGTGTAAATTCTTTTCTCAACGTACCGATACTAATAAAATTTTCGCCGTTTTCAAAAGCAGTCATTTCTTTGTTCAATGCCCAGTTATAGGCAAACCGTGCAGTTCCTGCGAATTGAAAAAGTCTTGTTCGCTGTTCATTATTTGGTACGAGCATAACCTTGAAAGATTTAATCATCGGAATCACTCACAATTAATTTTATAAAATTCAATACGTTTTAGAATTTTTTATAAGTTTTCACTGACTGTTAATCAGCCTCCCTGTGAATTTTAAGAAACTGCCAGCAAATTCCGTTTACGTAACTAGAAATTTACTGGCAGTCTCTAGAAAAAAGTGTCGACATTAGCCGAACATTGAGCGCAAACTAATTCAGCGTTCCGTGCAAACTAGGCGATTTTATCAAGGAAAGCGCCAATCCAAATTTTGGACTTAATCATATTGTTGACCATTTCTTCAGGCGGAAGTTCTTTGATAACTTTGCCAGAATCTTTGTCGACGACAGCAACAGACATCATATTGACTTCTTTGTGATACTTAAATTCAAGGTTGCTATTTGCGCGTTCCATAGCTTTATTAAGCTCTTCAGTGACCTGTTTAGTAGCTTTTTCGTCCATTGAACCAGGCGCCACATACTGATGTTGTGCTTCTTCTTGCTGTTGGGCAGGTGCAGACACTTCGGGGGTGCCAGTACCCGCTACGGGACGTTCTGTTTGTACGCCAACGCCACCAGCCACAAATGCTGTTGACAAAGCGTCTTGAATAGTGTTTGCCATAATAATTCACTCCTCCTTAAATTCTACCACTCAAAAAATATTTTGAGCACGAGCCGCCATTCCTGATTGGCGTTTTTTATTTCAGAGGCAACGCGTCATGCAAGTCAACATCCTTGATTTGCGCGGCAGCCTTCTGATTTTCTTCTTGAATAGCACGGTAAATTTCACCGCGATAAATTTTTATCTCTCTCGGCGCGTCAATGGCTATGCGCACGTTCTCTCCCTGAACCTCAACCACATTTATGACGATGTCGTCGCCAATCATTATTTGTTGACGCGGTTTTCTCGTCAAAACTAACATTCGATTACTTATCGCTCCTTCCATTTTAGCTAGTAACTATTAGTTAGCTACTATTTATCTGGGAAAAGGCGGTGTTTGGTAGTGTAATTGCTTTTATCCATTACAATCTGTTTTGCCTGCATATTTTCAATGTTGATAACAAGCGGCGCTAACAGATTCGCCGTCATATAGCGTACACTGCCATTTGGAATTGTTATCATAGCATAGACAAGAATTTTTTCAACGTTTTTGATTTCCAATTCCGCAACAGTATCGTCATCAATTTCAGCTGAATAATCGGGGAAGAAAATTTCAGGTATAGTCAGCAGAAACGCCAAGCTAGGCTTATTCAATGACTGCATGAAATAGTAGGGGCTTTCTTCGTCGTAGGGAAGAATAATAAATTCATGTTCTTCCTCAAAGGCGGGAATGCCGTTTTTGAAATGAATGATACGATTTTCATCAACTTCAATTTCGCCGAACCTGTCGGTATTTACTTTTCTCATTAAATCTTGCCTCCAACTGAAAAATCTATTCTAAACCGCGCAGGCTCAAGCGTAGATGTCGTAGTAGTCCTCCGTCACCCATTGCCTTAAAAAGCCTTGATCTCTAATGTAAGTTTCAACGCCGCCTTGAGTTGTACGAATATCGGCGTTAGAAGTCGTTTCAATAGTCGCCGTAACGTCGCCTAAATCTGGCGTACCTGTTAAGTGAGATTGCTGTACTTGAACGTCAGCGCCTTTTGTCCACTCAATCGAATAGACTGGCTCAGCTTCATAATCTTGAAAAATTTCACTGCGAAGTTGCTGGGCAATATCATCGCCGCGTTTAGCGCCATTATCTAACCTTGACCACGCAATTTGTGTACGCTTGGAAGTAGCCGCCTGTGCATCAGAAATACCTTTTTGTCCGCGCTCCCTTGA
>JAFSUE010000023.1 GCA_017445435.1 Selenomonadaceae bacterium
ACAAAATGGATAAGGCTAAAGGTCGTGAAGTTGAAGAGCGCAAACGTCGTCAAGCTGAACTTGAAAGACGCCGTCGCGCCAGACGCGGAAGGTAATTTTCAAATTAAGAATTAAGAATGAAGAATTAAGAATTTTTTGTGCAGAATGAAATTTAAAAATAAATCTTGACACTAATTTTAACCGTAGGAAAAAATTTCTGCGGTTTTTTTGTACAAAAAAAGACGTACAAGAAAGTACGCCCAAATTTTTTTATGTCATCTATTTTTAATTGCGCCGCCGTCATGTGTAGGCGCTACAACTTCATCAGGTTCACTGTAACTTTGTACGGGAGCTGGTGCTTGTTCATAAGAATTATTTCCGCCGTAACTTTCAGTTGAATCACCGCCAAAAACTTCAGGCTCATCTGAATAAATCTGCGGCTTTTCGTACCGTGACAAAACTAAATCGACACTTGCGCCAACTTCAACTTCAGCATCTGGCGACAAACTTTGACTTAAAACTGTTCCGTCCGCCTGTTCGCTTGTCTGGTACGTGATAGCGCCAACGTTCAAGCCGCGTGATTCAAGGCTACTTCGTGCCGCGTCGTAGCTTGTATAGTAAACGTCAGGAACATAAGTTTTATTCTGCGCGGAATCTGGCGAATGATTAGACGATTCATCAACACGTTCAGCAACAACTGCGCCGCCTTTCGCAACAGTCAAGTCAACCGTCTGCCCACGATTTATTTTTGTGCCAACTACAGGGTCTTGCTCCAAAACTTTATCGACAGGGTCATTGTACGAATCTTTTTCGTAAACCGTACCAATTTTTAAACCCATCTTCGTGATACGTTCAGTTGCCGCCGACTTCGACAAGCCAACTAAATCGGGCATTGTGATTGTTTCGCCGCCCTTGCTAACGTAAATTGTCACAAGCCGTTGAGCTTTTACACTGCGTCCAGGATCGGGGTCTTGTGATACAACTTCGCCTGGAGGTACATTCGCATCGTAAGTTTCAGCAACGTTGACGCGCAAATTGCCGCCTTCTAAAATTTGTTGCGCTAAAGTCATCTGCTTGCCCGTGACGTTGGGGACTGGTACTTCATCATCTCCGCCGACTAAATTTCCAAATGCCATAAAGCCGCCCGCGCCTGCTACGAGTAATAGCAACATTAAAATTCCAGCTACTAAATATTTTGTCATGGACGAAGATTTTTTTTCATCTTCAATTTCATCATCAACTTGTGGCGGTTCAACTTTTTTGACGGAATTTTTCCGCGCAGGAATTGTCGTTGACTTTGTTGACTTCGTGACGCGTGGCAAAAATTGTGTAGCGTCGGGATCATTCGCCCGCATTGTTCCTAAACTTGCCTTGACGCCGCCCAATGCTTGAATCAATTCTAAACTTGTAGGTCGCAACTCTGGATTTTTACACATTGTACGAAGGACGATAGCTTCTAACATTGTCGGAATTTCTTCACGAATGACATTTGGCGGAACTGGTTCTTCCTCAACGTGTTTCATTGCAATGGCAAACGCATTTTCGCCAGTGAAAGGCAAGCGGTTGGTCAACATTTCGTACAAGACGACGCCGAGCGAATAAATATCAGACTTAGGCGTTATCATGCCGCCTTGCGCTTGTTCAGGTGAAAGATAATGTACCGAGCCGATAACACTGCCGCTGTACGTCAAAGTTGATTCTGTAACTGCGCGGGCAATTCCGAAGTCAGCAATTTTTGCGTGACCGTCAATCGTCATTAAAATGTTGTGCGGCTTAATATCGCAGTGAACGATTTTATTTGCGTGCGCGTGACAAAGACCGTTAGCAATGTCATTTGCGATTGATACGGCGGTTAAAATATTCAGCGGTCCTTCGTCACGAATTTTATCTTTCAGCGTCTTACTAGGGACGTATTCCATGACAATGTATTGGTCGCTACCGTCTTCGCCAACGTCATAAATGCTAACAATGTTAGGGTGAGAAAGCCGCGCCGCCGCTTGAGCTTCACGCCGAAAACGTTCAACAAATTCAACGTCGGAGCGGTACGCCGCGTGCAAAATTTTCACGGCAACAGTACGGTCAAGCAATTTGTCATGAGCGCGATAAACTTCCGCCATGCCGCCGCTACCAAGCCGTTCTTCAAGAATGTATCTGCCGCTTAAAGTTCGTTGTTCCATACTAGTATCACCTTCTCTGGCGATTAAGATTTACAACGGTTAATCGTAAGCGCAGACAACAATAGCGGTTATGTTGTCATTTCCGCCGTTGTCTAACGCGGCTTGAATTAAATCATCAGCAGGATTTGAACTTTCAGACAAAATTTTTTTAATCTGTTCATCTTCAACCATATTCGTCAAGCCGTCAGTGCAAAGTAAAAAAATTTCGTCGCCGTCGATTTTAAAGTTGCCAGTTTCGACTTGAATATTTTCCATTGCGCCAACAGCTTGAGTCAAAATATTTTTCATGGGATGAACTCTAGCTTGTTCAGGCGTAAGGTTGCCTTGACGGACAAGCGTTTCAACGTAGGAATGGTCAAGCGTCATTTGTTCAAGCGTGGAATTTTTCAGACGGTAAAGTCTACTGTCACCGACGTGTGCAAAGAAAGCTTGATTTTTATAGATGTAAAGAATTGTCGCCGTCGTACCCATTCCGCGCAGATCAGAATTTTCTTTAGCCTCGCGCAGAATAGCGGCATTAGCTTTTAAAATAGACTTCGACAAAATATTTTCGTCCAGCGGTTCAGGGATTGTCGACAAAAAATTTTTTACTGTATCGACAAGCATTTTACTAGCAACTTCGCCAGCCGCCGCGCCGCCCATACCGTCAGCCGCTACAAAAATATTTGGCGCTGTTACAAGCAGTGAATCTTCGTTATTTTTACGGACTTTGCCGACGTGAGTTTTTTTATAAACTTTCATGAAAAAATTCTCCATTCTAGGGTGTAAGTAGTAGGTTGTAAGGTGTAGAATTTTTTACTACTCACTACTTACTACTCACTACTAACTATTAACTAAGAACTTTATAAATCAAAGTTGTATTGCCAATCGTAAATTTATCGCCGTTTTTCAGTACGTGACGCGTAATTCTTTTTTTGTTGATAAAAGTACCGTTCAAACTTTCAGCGTCATTCAAAACGTGGCGGTGGCGTTCGTAGGAAATATAAGCGTGAACACGTGACGCGCCGTCGTCATTCAAAATAAAATCGTTGGTATCCTTCCTGCCAATATAAATTTGCCGTTCGCCAAGTACAAGTTCGGCAGTTTGTGAATCAGTTATAACGGCTAGGTCGTAGGAAATAATTTTGGGCGTGGCAGTTTTCATTGACGCTAAAATTTTCGTCTTATTTGCTATAATCGTGGAGGAATTATCTTCGTCAAGATTTTCTAGCAAAGTTTGTGAAAGTACGTCATTTTCAAGGTCAATCGTACTTTCGACAATTTCAGCGTCGCTAGTGTAGCGTGAAATAATTTTTATAAGTTCGTCGCCGCGAAACATTTTTTCAAGCTTAATATTTAGCGTACCGTCCATAAAATAATTTTCGCGAATGACTTTGCGTTCAACGGATTCATGCAGAGCCTTAAAAATTCTGTCAGCGCTAAGGCGGTGAAAATCTTCTTCGCTAAGAAAAATTGTATAATCATTTGGTACAATGTTCAACCCGTCAATAGATTTTTCCTTCCTAGCAACTTCGCGTTCTATAGCTTTTATAAGTGCAGGCGGTTCAAGTTCGCCGCGTTTCTGAAAAATATTTGCAAATTGACTGCTTATCACGTCAGCAATTTTCAAAACTACATCTCCTTTTGAAAATTCTGCGTCATTATAACATAAATGTCAAACAGCTACTGAAAATTTTCATAATAAAAAAATTTTTTTCAACCTAAAAGCTAAAATAATTAGGAATGCGTAATGCGAAATGCGCAATGATAGCTAAAAGCTAAAAGCTAAAAACTATTGACGGCGGGAAATGGCTATGATAATATTTGCGGCGAAAAATAATTGGGAGGGATTTTAATGGGAAAAATCGCTGTCGTATATTGGAGCGGCACTGGCAACACTGAAGCAATGGCAGAAGCTGTTGTAAAAGGCGTAAAAAGCGTAACGAATGATGTTGACCTGTTCCAAGTCGACGATTTTTCGGTTGATAAAATGAAAAAGTATGACGCCTTCATCTTTGGTTGTCCTGCAATGGGCGATGAAGTTTTGGAGGAAGATTCTTTCGAGCCGTTTTTCAGTGACGCAGTTGAAATGCTTGAAGGCGTACCAGTTGCATTGTTCGGTTCATACGGCTGGGGCGGCGGCGCTTGGATGGATGCTTGGGTTGATCGTACTAAAGAGGCTGGCGCAAAACTTGTTGGCAATGTCATTGCTGAAAATTCTCCTGATGATGAAGCGCTTGAAAACTGCGAAAAGCTCGGCAAGGATTTAGCTGAATCGATTTAAAAATTTTCTTTTTACGAAATAGCTTTGAGTCTCCGTTCATCTTCGAGCGGAGATTTTTAAATTAATTAAGAATTTAGAATTAAGAATTAAGAATGGATAATGCGAAATGAAAAAATTTTTAGTTGAAAGTCAGCGCCTTCAAATTCGCCGCGCAGATTTAGCCGATTTGCCTTACATTCTCAATTTGCAAGTCAAGCCAGAAAATTTGAAGTTCATCGTACCGTTTGACGAAAATTTTCACACGAATATTTTAACTTCAGACGGCACGGAAAAAATTGACGTTATCATTGAGGAGCGCGAAACTTCAAAACCTGTCGGCTACTTTATGTTGAGTGAACTTGACAATCCGCACAACAAAGTTGAATTTACGCAAGGTATCATTGACAAAAAAGGTTACGGCTACGGTCGCGAATTGTTTAAACTTTTGCTAAAATGGAGTTTTGACGTAAAAAATTACAACCGCGTCTTCCTTGACTGCAAGACGTACAATGAAGTTGCTATTCACCTTTACGAAAGTTTGGGATTTAAGCGCGAAGGAATTTTACGCGAACATATTTTAACTAACGGCGTCTATGAAGACCTTATACTTTTTGGAATGTTGAAAAATGAATATTTGGATAAAACCTAAAACCTAGAATGGAGTGAAAATTTTTTGGAAAACTTTGAGAAATTAAGGCATATGGGCTTGCTGGAATTGGCGCAATATTTAATCGTGCCAGTTTGCATTTTATGCGTTGCGTTAGTTATTGGCGTTGCGATAAACCGCTTTTTAATGGAAAAGATTTCTCGACGTATAAAGTCTGAAGAGTCCGATATAAAAGAAATTTTTTTCCGCGCAATGCAAGGTGTACCAATTTCATTATGCCTTGTCATCGGCTTGTACTGGGTAGTCAACACAAGCCATATGCCAGACAGTTTGATACAAATTCTGTCGTACTTGCTTTTCACAAGCATTATGTTTACGATAACGCGAGTTGTTGAGCGTACTGTATCAGGATTTATCAACGCAAAATTTTCATCGTCGGGGCAAGCTTCGCAGTCGACGTTGATGGGAACAATTTTAAAAGCTTTCATCTACGCATCAGGAATTTTGATTATTCTGCAGTACTATGGCATTTCAATAGCGCCAATTCTCACGGTCATGGGCTTAAGTAGTATGGCTATTGCACTTGGTCTGCAACCAACGCTTGAAAATATTTTTTCAGGCTTGCAACTTATTTTGTCGAAACAAATTAAAGTTAATGACGTTATCAAAGTCGGCGCTAATGAAGGGCGCGTCGTAGACATCAACTGGCGCTTTACAACAATTATGCCAGCCAATGAAGGAAATGTTGTCGTCATACCGAATAAAGATATTGCTGGATCGACTAGCACAAATTATTCTAGACCGCGTGAAGACGTTGTAATTGTCATTCCTATCGGCGTTGGCTATGAAAGCGATTTGGAGCAAGTGGAACGCGTTACAGTTGAAGTTGCACGCGAAATTATGATTGAAGTTGACGGCTACGAACCAATGTTCAACTCTGAAGGCGTCGATATAAATCCTTTAGCGCCTGTCGTACGTTTTCAAGAATTTGCTGATTCGTCGATAAATTTCAACGCTGTTTTGCACGCAAAAAAATTTGCGAATCAGTATATTATTAAGCATAAATTTATTATGGCGATTACAAAACGTTATCGTGAGGAAGGGATAAATATTCCGTTCCCGATTCGTACCCTTTTAACGCCTGATAAATAAATTTTTATTGAGTAGTAGTACAAGCTACAAGCTAATCTATAGAAAGGAGGGCTGCTTATGAAAATTGAAGGTGTCGAAGTCAAAGTTATGGGACTTGATGACTTTACTGCGGAAGAGGCGCAAAAGTATATTGACTACGTGAAAGATCGTGTGGAAGATCCGCTGAAAAGTATCGAAGTCAAACTTTGTGACGACGGCAAAATTGACGTTGATTATACGTTACAGGGCGAAAAGTTTGAACGCATTCGCCGTATTACGGGTTGTCAGTAAGATAGCCCTAAAAGTGGTACTGTGGCTAAAAGCCGCTATATATGCCAGACTTCGTTAGAGGTCATAAGTAAAAGAACAACATATATGGTTCGGGGAAGGTCTTAAAATGACTGATCGCGAGTTCAGAAAGATACCATCATTACAGTTTTTGTATGAAGTAAGCGAGGACGGACGTATTTTCCGCAATGTTAAATCAAAAAAACAGAGCAAAATTATTGTAGATTATCATCACTCAACGGCAGGATATTGCTATACTTTTGTTTGTATCAAAGGTAAAGTTCAACGTGTACCAATAGCACGTGTAGTAGCAGAATGTTGGTTAGGTGAAAAACCTGAAGGTTATGAAATTGACCATATTGACCGCAACAGTTTGAATAACCACTATACAAATCTTCGTTACGTAACTAAAAGTGAGCAAATGAAAAATCGCGACTATAGCAAGCTTGAAGAATTAAATAAATCAAAGTTAGAAAAAGTCTGTCAGCAGACAAGACATCCGCTTAAGCTGATAAAAGACGACAACGAACAGATTTTTGAATCACAAACAGACGCCGCCCGCTATCTTGCTGCTGAATTTGGAAAAACCGTTGAGTCTATACGCGACAAATTTAAAAAGCGCCGTTCTCATGTTTATGGTTATGATGTTATCTATTTGAATGTAGAGACTGTATGTACCCGCTCTACGGAGCAAGAAACAGTCCAAAATTGTATCTTACTGGCGACGTTACAAGCTGGAACAACGCTAAACAATCTGAAGAATCCGAGCGCGTGAAACATAACGTTTTTGTATAACGCGTAACTGGACAAAAAAATCCCTCCATAAAAGTTTTTTCTAGACGGAGGGATTTTTTATTTGGCTTGCAACGTTTTTCATAAGGCGGGTTCACAAAGAAAAAGTGATATAATTCGAGATTAACAGATTATAACGGTTGCAAGTGTAGACAGCTTGATTTTTCACCTGCTTTTACGTAGAAAAAATTTAATCGACGAATTGTCACCGACAAAATAGAATGTTTTCACTTTTTAAAATAAATCAAAAATTTTTTATGCAAAAAAATATTCTTATGTTAAAATAAAAAAACGTTTTTACAGACTTTTTGAAAAAAATATATAAGGGAGTGAATTTTATGAAACATTTTAAGTTCGATTTGCAGAGATTCTCCACGCGTGTTATAGCCGAAGGCGAAACTTACGAACTCTACGGAGTAAACTATACGGCTGTCGGTGGCGAAGCCCAATTAAATTTGGACGCCGATGACAAAGTTTCGGGAATTGCAAGCGGTCAAGTTCAAGTGACTTTGGCAAATAAAGAAAATTCGCCTGGAATTTATTTTAACGGCGGCGAAAAATCTTTGACCGTAAGTTTTCAAAATAATGACGGAACACTTATTGTCACGCAAAGTCACAACGGATTGGATCGCATAATAACTTTGACGGAAGGCAATCTTCAAGTCGACGGTTATAAAATCACTTCCAGTTCTTCAGCATTTTCTTACTTCGTCATAAATTCTGGAGTGAATTATAAATTTACGTCGGAAAATTCCGCGGCCTTCGATGTTAATCAAGACACTTTCACTATGGAATCTAATCAAGTCACAATGACTATCCAAAATGACAATGCCGCTACTTCCTTTAATATCAGCGGCAAAGTATCAAAAGAAATTACAGGATATACGTACTCTGCTACCGCAGGAACTTCCATTTCTACCGCTTTGGGCAATGGTTATAATTTTTTCGCTAGGGCTCTTTCCGATACAGGCGAAATTATTTCTTTCGTATCAGACGGAGTAAGGTTAATTCCCGACAACAAAAACAGTCAGTTGCAAGTTGCACTTATGCGAAATGACGGCACAGTTGCTTTCGGAGGCGTTATACAGTGCAAGCAAGGCGCAATAACTTTAGGTCAGAATGGATCATTTCATCTTGACAGTGGCACGTCGTTTGATTTTTCTCTTGGCAATTATACTTTTTCCATGACTGCTACCGATAGCGCAACTTTGGCGTTTGCTCCCAACGCTGAAAATCAACTTTCCTTTACGCCTGGCACAAATGACGGCGCATTAAACGTTGTTATCAAAAAAGGCGATACCACTATTTTCCAAAATACTGTCAGCGTTGAAGGAACAATTAATTTGAATCCTGAAAACGGCACTTTAACTTTGACTAGCGGTTCAAAAATTTCGCTTGCTTTTGAAAATTATTCTGTCACGGCGACGGCGATTGATAATGTTTCCAACGTCATTTCTATAAACGAAAACGGAATTTCTATTGCTCCAACTGGGAAATTAAATCTCAATCTTGCAACAAGTAGCGGCGCAGCAATGAATATTGACGTAGAAGTTTTAAGCGGGTCTTTTTCTTTGGGGAATAACGGTTCACTGAACATTGCTAAAGATACTGAACTGCAACTTACTTTCAGCGAAAATTATAGCGTCAAGTTCAAAACAACTGGCGATGCTGGCGGAATTGTTTCTCTCGATTCAGACGGAATACATTTTTCGCCAAATGCCGACGATGGCGATTTGGAAATTTCAGTTACTCGTGACGGTGTAACGCGCACAACAAATTTAAATATGACAGGTTCTTTAACCTACAAACTCGACGGTTCAATTTCTCTTGCTAAAGGTACTGTTCTGACAAATAATTTTGAAGACGGAAATATTTTGCGTATAACAGCTAACACCGATGCAAGCGGTTCAATTATTTTTCATCCGCAAAGTGAATTGACAATCATTCCTTCAACAGCCGACGCACTCAACGTTGTATTAACCACTGACAGTTTAGATGTTGTCAATATCTCTTCAATTACGGGAACAATAAATTACAACGGCGGAATTATTACGGCAAGCGACGGCACACAAGCTCATCTTTCAGTTTATGACACTTGGGAAAGCGAATTGCGAACAAACGGCGGCTCGTCTTCAATTCAATTCACTGCAGACAGAACTGTTTATACTGCTAATGCGGGGGCAACGTTTGTATTGGATTATCTCGAAGGCACGACTCTGCAAATTCAAAACGGATCTTTCACTGATATTTACGCAACTGAAACGCAGGATGCAATAGAAATTATATCCACAGGCGCTACTTTCCGTGCAAATAACGATGAATTTATCTTCACGCTTGAAAAAGCTGGAAATTATAATCTCAATGGAATAAAAGTCGTCACGGAATCCGATAACGTACAAGTTCAGCTCACCAACTATGACACGGTAATTTTTAACGGACTTTCTTATACTGCGCTTGATGAAAATGTCACCTTGACAATAGGCAATGACGGTGCGACGGTTGCTGGCGGAAAAGTCAGCTTAAAATTGGACGGTTTCAACGAAGCTTTCGATTTTAATTTAACGGACGGCGGAATTTCTTATGCAAATGGAAAATTCACTGTTAAAAGCGGCTCGAAATCGTATATAAATCAAGGCAACTTCCCGACAGAATTTATTGCGCAAAATGATTTTTCTGTTCAGCTTACAAAAAAAGATGACGGGCTTTATGCTTTTACTTTTCCCGACGGTTCAGCAGATTTTTCAGTAGTTAATGGCGGGGTTACGTTATTAAGCACGAGTCTAACTTTGAACGGTGAAATTTTATTCAATCCCGAAACACACGAAATATTTTTAACAAAAGGTACGAATTTTGCACTCGGCAACAGCGAAAGAAGTTTGCAAATAACCGCGCTTGACACTGCGGGCGGACAGTTGACTTTGACTGCTAGCGGAATCAGATTTGCCCCACATGAAAATGACGGCGCATTGGAATTTAATTTTATCGGTGCAGACAGAAAAGCTACGCTTGACGTTACAGGCGCATTTACTTACGGCGGAAATGGTAGAATGTCACTTGAAGACGGAACTAAAGTAAATTTTGTTTGGGAAGACGGCAACACACTTCAACTGAATTCGCACGGCTCAACTGGTTATCTTACTCTGGATATGTCAAAAGGAATCGGAATTACTTCCGCCGATGAAAATCTTGATATAACTTTCACTACTGCCGAAGGTTACACAACTTCAGTTTCTTCTGTTCAAGGCACAATTTGGTACAATGCAGGAAGAGTTAATCTCGACGCCAATACAAAATTGACAGGCACGGGCACACTCGGCGGGCAAAATATAAACGTGACTTTGGAAACAATCGACGGAGATGGCTATTTAATTTTCGGCAGTTCAGGAATGAATTATGGCGCTGGCACGGGCAAGTTGAGAGTAACATTTACTTTAGGAAATCTTGCAAGCACGTTTACTGTAAATAGCGGCGAAGTTTTTATTGGTCATAATGTTTTCAACATTGCGGTCGGTTCCAATATTGCAACTGATTTACAAAATTTTATTCCCGCGTTGAATTTCAGAACTACCGATCTAGGCGAATATACAATCAATGGACAAAAAATTACAACAACTGCGGAAAATTTGGCGTTGACTGCTACGGATAATCAAATGATTTTCAAAACAAGTTCAAATGCAGTTGTATATGACGGAATGAATTTTACGGGCAACGGCAATGTTACGTTGACTGCGGCGGCGGTAGTTTTGGGCAATGGAGTTGTTGCAACAGGTTTCGGCAAGGAAAATACTTTTGTCTTGAGTGAGCAAGGAACAGTTACGGCGGACGAAAAGATTTTTGAACTTACCGAATCTGTTTCAGCGGGAATTTCTGTCAAAGGTGCGGATGACGGATTTATTTTCAGTCAGACTGTGACAAAGGAAAGCGAAGAACGTATCGGCATTGATTCTCCATCTGACATTGGAAAAATTTTCAAGGAAGAATTTCATTCGGCAGGCGATAATTCCTATAGAATTGAGGTTGATTTAATCGGCTTGAAAAAAGTTATCGGAATTTCGGACGGAGCGACAATTACAGGTAGCGCAACTCTTGAAAATGAACTTGAAGAAACAGGTTTTGATGTTGTAACGGAAATGGAAGGCGTTTTTACAATCGGTGATAAATCTTACACGATAAGCGGAGATTCAAGTGCGATAATCGAGACTGCTTTCGATACGAAAAAATTTTATGCGGAAGGTTTTGACGACTTGAACGGCACAGTCAACGGAGATTTTACCGCGAATGAACTTTCAATCAACGGCAATTCACCTTTTCAAGTTTTCGGCGACAAAGATGTTTCGGTACACGCGAATGAAAACGGTTATGAAGTTTATGGGCTTGATGCTAATGCAAGCATTAAAGTTACTGCAGCAGGAACTTACGTTGTAAATTCTACTTCCATAGAAACCAGCGGCACGAATTTTATTGTCGGCAACGAAGACGGCACGGCACGCCTTTTATACGAAAACTATATCGAAAATGCTACGGCAAATACCGTCATCAACGGTACTTCAATGAACGATGGAATTTACAATGTAGGAGAAAACACACGAATTAACGGACTCGGCGGCAACGATACTATTAAAAATAACAATGCCTCCAATGTTTCCATTGATGCGGGCGAAGGTGACGACAAGATTATCACTTACGGTTCAAATAACACAATCAACGGAGGCGAAGGAAATAATTTAATCAACTTTGATGTAGTTGGTCGCGAAAATTCCGTTGAAGGGTCTTATATCATATTCAACGGCAATACAACTCTTGAAGGAAATTCTTTTGGATTTGGTCAAGGTACGGACACTATTTATTTCTATAACAATGCTCCCTCGTGTGGATTTAAATCAGAAGGCTTTACGCTTTACGATCATGACGGCGATGATAACTACAGCCAATTAATATTTGCAGGAGCTCACAATACGACGAAATTAACTTTTTACTATGAAAAAGAAACAAAAATCAATAAAGCAATTTTCATACCTGCAAATACGTGGTACACAGTCGAAGAAGGAGATTTCTCTGAACAAGGTTCAGTTCGTATAGAGACTTATTTTGTCGGTGCTAGTGACCCGCCCAGTCAAGGAGTAAATTTCAGCAATATAAGTAGGCCGCTCAACGTGACATTAGATACAGAATATGATAGAAAAGATATTTTTTATTGGGTGAATAGTATTTATTCGATAGTCGGCGGCGCGTCTAATACGACTATAACAGGTTCAATCAATAATGATACGATATTTGCGGGAAGCGGTCCTTCAACTTTGTGGGGTAGCAAAGGCGATGACTACCTTGAAGGCGGCACGAATAACGATACATTTGCCTACGCACTCGGCGACGGCAATGACACCATTAATAACGCAGGAGAAGGCGATTTTATTTTATTGTCGGATATTTCGATTGATAAAATTTTGAGCGCGAATATTTCTGCAGAATCTGTTGCGTTGAATTTCAGCGACGGCGGCTCGATAAATATTTCAGGGAAGGGAGAAATTTATCAACTTGCTGACGGCTCAAAATATTCCGCCGACCGTGAAAAACTTGAGTGGAACGCAGTTTGAAAAATTTTGTTTACAAGTTTAGCAGATAGTTTATAGTGCATAGGAAAAATTTTTATGTTCAAATAAACCACCCTGCAAATATTTTCTCCTCCACATAAAATTTTCATTTAAGGCTTAAATTAAATCGCTGTTTTATGCTATAATGACAAAAAATTTTTTCATACGAGGAGAAAAAGTTTTGAGAATTAAAACGGTCGAAACTCCAAATTCTTTAGTGCAATATTTGACGCCGCTAAATGTATGGGCGCTGGCGATAGGTTGTGCAGTTGGCTGGGGCGCATTCGTGATGCCAAGTACAACTTTTTTGCCGAAAGCTGGACCATTTGGCACGGCAATAGCAATGGTCATCAGCGCGGCGCTTATGTTAATTATCGCGGCAAATTACCATTACTTAATCAATCGTCGTCCAGATGAAGGCGGCGTTTTCACATACACGAAAAAAATTTTTGGCTACGATCACGCCTTTTTATGTTCGTGGTTTTTATGGTTTGTGTACGTCGATTTACTTTGGGCAAACGTCACCGCCTGTACGGTTATCGCTAGAAATTTGTTTGGCAATTTTTTTCAAGTCGGCTTCCACTACAATTTTTTCAGCTACGAAATTTATTTTGGCGAAATTATTTTAATGGCGGCAATTTTAATTTGCGTCGGTATTCTCTGCGCGAAGAAAAGAAAATTAGTTACGAACTTAAACACAATCTTAGCGTTAATTTTAATCGTCGGCGGCTTATCCTGCGCGGCGGTAGCAATTTTGAGTAGCGGCTGGCACGTAGAAAATTTTGAGCCGCTATTCGTACCTGAAATTTCACCCACCATACAAATTGCAGGATTAATCGCCTTAGCTCCATGGGCATTTTTGGGCTTTGAATCCATTTCCAACGCGGCAGGCGAATTTAATTTCTCACCGAAAAAATCTTTCGCGATAATGGCGACGGCAATTTTTTTTGCCACAATTTTTTATATAGCGATGACTTGTTTAGCAATTTCATCTGTACCAATCGGCTTTCAAAATTGGCAAGAGTACGTAACGCACCTTGACGAATTGGACGGCTTAGTTGCACTTCCCACTTTCTACGCGGCAAATGAAATTTTAGGCAACTTCGGCTTAATACTTTTAGGAGTATCGATAGTCTGCGGAATTTTAACCAGCGCAATTTGTTCGTACTTCGTGGCAAGCCGTTTGATGTACGCAATGGCTAAAGATAATTGTTTGCCGAAAAGATTAGCCGTCCTCAATAAAGAAAACGTACCGGCTAACGCGGTAACTTTAGTTTTGATAATTTCGCTGATAGTTCCGCTTATCGGTCAAACAACGTTGCAATGGATAACCGACATAACGACAATAGGCGCAGTTATAGCTTACGGCTACGTTTCGGCGGGTACGTACTTCACGGCGCGAGCAACTGGCGATAAAAAATTCATAATCACTGGCGCAGTTGGAATTTTGCTAGCGATAATGTTTGCGGTATTTTTACTTGCACCGAATCTTTTATCAGATGAACTTTTGCCGCGTGAATCGTACTTCATTTTAATTGTGCTTAGCATTTTGGGAGTAATTTTTTTCAGAATGATTTTCAAGCGCGATACTGAACGGCGTTTTGGAAAATCTTTCGTGACGTGGATTGTAACGTTATTTATGATTTTCTTCTGTTCGTTAATGTGGATGCGGCAATCAATGACGGAAGATTTTTCTGTCGTACTGAAAAATATAACGTCCTACTTTACGGCGGAACTTGCAAATTACGGACTCAATCCCCACATAATGCACAGACTGCGTGAGGAAATTTATATTAGTGAACAAATGGAGCAAGTACGCGCCACAATTTTTACTAATAGCGTCGTACAAATTGCGCTGATAATTTTCACGCTGTTTATGATGTTCAACGTTTATTCGACAATGCGTAAGCGTGAACGTGACGCCGAAGAAGCTAGAATCCGCGCAGAAGAAAATAGCCGCGCTAAAACTTATTTTCTGTCGAATATGTCACACGACATTAGGACGCCGATGAATGCCATTATCGGTTATACAAATTTGGCGTTGCGTAAAGATACTTCGCCCGCGCAGATGATTGAATTTCTAAAGAAAATTGATTCTTCCAGCCAACATTTACTGGCGCTGATTAATGACGTGTTGGAAATGAGCCGAATTGAAAGCGGCAAGGTTGAATTGAATGAGGCGCCCGCCGATTTATTTCAAGTGCTTGATGATGTCCGCGATATGTTCGCCGAACAAATGGAAAGTAAAAATATTTCCTTTACCGTCGAATTTTCCAACGTCCGCAATCATTATGTCCGCTGTGACAAGCACCGTTTAGACCGCGTCTTACTTAATTTGATTAGCAACGCTTATAAATTTACTCCACAAGGCGGCAAGATTGAAATTACTTTGCGCGAACTTCCCAGCAGAAATAAAAATTTTGGCAACTACGAATTGAGCGTGAAAGATAGCGGAATTGGTATGAGTGAAGAATTTGCCGCGAAAATTTTTGAACCGTTTGAACGTGAAAAAACTTCGACAGTCGACGGCGTACAAGGTACTGGCTTGGGAATGGCGATAACTAAAAGTATCGTTGACTTAATGCAGGGAAAAATTTCTGTTATCACGAAACAGGGCGAAGGTACGGAATTTGTTGTAAGCTTGAAATTTGCTATTGAGTCAGCGCCGCCAAAAGTTGAAATGAATTTTGAAGTCGTCGATTCAAGCAACGTTGAAGATATGGAATTTGTCATTCAAGATTCGCAGGGAAATCTTGTTCGTACTCCGCAAGTAGTTCCGCCGACGAAAAAAATTTTGCTGGCGGAAGACCTTGAAGTCAACCGCGAAATTGCGTTAATGATTCTTCATGAATTTGGCTTTGAAGTTGAAGTGGCGGTGAATGGTAAAGAGGCAGTAGAAAAAATTTCCGCGTCAAAAGCTGGCGACTTCGACGCAATTTTAATGGATATACAAATGCCCGTTATGAATGGTTACGAGGCTACAACGGCAATTCGTGCGCTGAAAAATAAAGAGCTTGCCGCAATTCCAATTATCGCAATGACGGCGAACGCTTTTAGTGAAGATATTGAAAAGTCAAGAGAAGCTGGTATGGACGCGCATATTGCAAAGCCGCTTGATGTACCTTCGATGATTGAAACGCTGAAAAAATTTATTGGAGAGGAGAAATTTAATGTTTAATGCACACCATGTAAAAGCCGCGCTGTTGGGATTAGCTGTCGGCGACGCGCTCGGCGTACCAGTTGAATTTTCGTCACGAAATAAAATGAAAAAAAATCCCGTCGTTGGAATGCGGGAATTTGGCGTATGGAGTCAACCTATTGGCACGTGGTCAGATGATACAAGCTTGACAGTTGCGGCAATGGAAAGTATGACGCGACTGAAAAAGTTTGATGACGTTGACATTATGAAAAATTTTGTACGCTGGCTGCGTGATGATGAATTTACTGCGAACAATGACACCTTCGACTGCGGCAACACGACTGGTTCAGCGATTCAAAATTTTATGAACGGTACGCCGCCTGATAAGTGCGGGATAACTCACGACCAATCTAACGGCAACGGTTCACTTATGCGAATTTTCCCCGCCGTTTTCTACGCCTACGCGAAAGCTACGACTGATGAAGAGGCATTGCAAATTGTTCATAAACTTTCCGCGTTGACTCATGCACACCCTATTAGCAAAATGGCTTGCGGAATTTATTATCTTATCGCCGCGCAGATTTTGGACGGGCAAAAGTTGAAAGACGCAATTTCCAACGGCTTGAAATAGGCGAATGAATTTTATACGAATCGGCAAGAATTTTTAGACGCGGCGGACGTTTACAGGCGAATGTTTAAAGATGATTTTGCCACCTTGCCTGAAGATGAAATTAAAAGTTCTGGCTACGTTGTGTCGACGCTTGAGGCTGTAATTTGGTGTTTGCTCAATACCGACGATTATAAAACTTTAGTTTTGGACGCGGTGAATTTGGGCGGCGATACGGACACGGTAGGCGCGATAGCTGGCGGAATTGGTGGGCTTTATTACGGTGTACAACAAATTCCAGCTGAATGGCTGAAAGTTTTGAAACGCCGCGAATATCTTGAAGAAATGGCGGAAAAATTTTTCTTAGCCATTAGCTAAATTAACTTAACAACGCGCTTTGAATAAATCCTAAATTATTTTTTTCATTTTCAACCGTCGTAGGATCGCTGTGTCCCGACAACAAAATTGTTTTCGGCGGCAACGTAAAAATTTTTTCAACGATACTTTTATATAATTCCTTCGCATTACCGCCAGGAAAATCTGTCCTGCCGATACTTCCGCTAAAAATTGTATCGCCGACAAATGCAACGCCGTCTGATTCGCTGTAAAAAATTGCGCCGTCAGTCGTATGACCAGCGACGGGAATAATTTTCAAGCCGAAATTTTTATTGGCGTCCAAATTTATTTCGCTGTAATCTTCAAGGTACGTCACATTCTTCAACGTCATATTCAGATCAAAATACGCAGACAAATTCCAATTTGTATTTTCGACGTAAGCTTTACCATTTTTCTGCATACAGATTGGAATTTTAAGTTTGTCTTGAAGTTCCTGCGCGGCGCCGATATGATCGAAGTGACCGTGCGTCAACAAAATTTTTTCAATCACAAAATTTTTAGCGTCGACAATTTTTAAAAGCTTGTCAGCCTCCGCGCCTGGATCAATTAAAAATCCGTGTTGTGTTTTGTCGTCAATGTAAAAGTACGAATTGGTAGGCAAAAATTCATTCACTTCAACTTGCAAAATCATTTTATCACCGTCTTTAGGAGAAATTAAAAATTATGTATAATTTTTAAATTTACTTTTCTTTTGGCGCAAAAGTATTATCCTTGCGCACTCCTTTTATTAACACGCATTAACTTTCAAATTTGCAACCGTCCGCGCCACAAGTCATACCGCTAAATTTTTCGTCAATTTCATCAGCTACGGCATCTTCAATCGCCTGCTTGATAACGTCCGCAGGTTGAGCGCCCGACAATGCGTATTTGTCCGCAATGACAAAATACGGTACGCCGTGAATGCCATTAACCGCCGCTTCGTATTCATCTCTGCGCACTTCATCCGCGTACTTGTCACTGTTCAAAACTTCGGCAACTTCATTTTCATCAAGTCCGCATTCGGCGGCTATTTTTTTTAAAACTTCGTGGTCAGCAAGTTCAAGATTTTTTGTAAAGTAAGCGTCGAAAAGTTTTGCAATTATTTCGTCGTGACCTTTTTCCTGCGCAAATTTTGTAAGTCGAAGTGAATCAAAGGTATTTGTATAGCGCGTCGAAATGTACTTAAAGTCAATGCCTTCACGTCTACCCATCATTGAAATTTGTTCAATTCTCTGCGCGGCGTCATCAATACTCATGCTGTACTTTTTCGC
>JAFSUE010000201.1 GCA_017445435.1 Selenomonadaceae bacterium
CCGATTTTGACGGCGTGATTTTTTTTCAGCTCCTTCATAAAGTCGAAATAATCTTTCAGCGTATGTTTAAATTTATTCGTCTTCAGCCAAACTTTTTGAAACGTACCGACGGGCGAATCGTCTAAAATTAAATCGTCGTAATACAAACTTTCAAATTCTGGGAAAGTATGCGAATGCTCCGTTATGCCGATTTCATCAAGCCCGCGCAATTTTGCCGCGTCGAAAAATTTTTCTACCCAATCAAATTTATAATCGCCGTACTCAAAGTGCATATGATAATCTGCTTTCAAAATTTCATCTCCATTTTAGCTTTTAGCTTGTAGTTTTTTTACTTGATTTTCAAAAATTAACGTTGGATAATGTAGCAGAAAATTTTTTTCTAGTCAATTTTGAGTAAATGTTTAACAAAAAATTTTCTTCAAAATTCCTCTGAGGAGGGAGATATAAATTATGGCAAGGCTAAATAGACGCCAAAAATGGTTAAAGGCATTTATAAATTTTATTGATGGGGAAATAACGACTTGTCCGAATTGCGGTTCTCATAAATTAAAAGACAGTTATATTGAGTTGGGCGAGCAGCGCGGCTGGGGTGCGTTTTGGTGTGAAGAATGTAGAGTAGCCTTTTGGCTTTCGCGAGTAAATTTAATTGACGAGACTTTAAGGCAAAAGATTGTCAATGAATTGCCGAATGACTTAAAATTTATTTGAAATTTTGATTTGGAATTATTCAAAATTTAGCCTAATATTTGTTTATTAGAGGATAAAGATAAACTGTTGAAGTAGGATTATATAAGTAAGCAATAGCCGCCGTCGTTGAAAGCAAATAATTTTTCAAACTCCTAAGTCCGCAAGGGATTTTTTTGTGCTATAATTTTCAAAAATTTTTGGAGATGATTTAATGTTGAAAGTTCGTCCGCGCAGATTACGTCGTACTGAAAATATTCGTGCGCTTGTACGTGAAAATATTTTGACAGTGAAGGATTTAGTTTACCCGCTTTTCGTCGTAGCTGGTGAAAATATTCGTGAAGAAATTCCTAGTATGCCGAATTGCTATCACTTGTCCGTAGATAACGCCGTTGAACTTGCTAAAAAAATTTCGTCGCTCGGCATTCCTGCCATAGAAATTTTTGGTCTGCCTGAATACAAAGACGAAATTGGAAGTAGTGCTTGGGATATGAACTCGCCCGTTCAACGCGCCATTGCCGCAATAAAAAAAGCCGTCCCCGACCTTGTAATAATCGGTGACGTTTGCCTTTGTCAATATACGAATCACGGGCATTGCGGAAAACTTACCGAGCAGGACGCAAGCCATAAATCAAAAGTTATAGGCTACAAAACGCAATGTTCTGATAAAAAAGAGGAAGTTAAAAATTGTGCCGTAAATTCTATATCACATTACGTTGACAATGACGAAACGCTGAAACTTTTAAAAAAAGTCGCGCTTAGTCAAGCACAAGCTGGCGCTGATATTGTCGCGCCGTCTGATATGATGGACGGTAGAGTTGCCGCAATTCGTGATATTCTCGACGAAAATAATTTTATCAACGTTTCAATTATGAGTTACGCCGTAAAGTACGCGTCCGCCTTTTATGGTCCATTCCGTGACGCGGCAGATAGCGCCCCGCAATTCGGCGATAGAAAGCAGTATCAAATGGATTTTGCAAATGCGCGGGAGGCAATGCGCGAAGTTGAACTGGACATTGCAGAAGGCGCAGATATTATTATGGTTAAACCTGCAATGACGTACCTTGATATTGTGTCGAAAGTTCGCGCTGAAATAAATTTGCCCGTCGCTACGTACAATGTTAGCGGCGAATACGCAATGGTTAAGGCGGCGGCGCGTAACGGTTGGATTGACGAAAAAAGAATTGTTATTGAAAGTTTAACGTCGATGAAACGTGCGGGCGCTGACATCATCATCACATACCACGCAATGGACGTTGCCAACTGGCTTTCATTGAATTAAGAATTAAGAATGTAGAATTAAGAATTAATTTCAAAGGCATTTTCAATGTGCCGCGCAGAAAATTTTACACCGTCTGAATAAATTTCCACAACGTCGAAACGGCAAGCGCTATCAAAATATTTTTCATCTTGAAGAAAAACGCTAGCCGCTTCGATTATTTTTTGTTGCTTACGAAAATTTACCGCCTCAACTGGCAAGCCGTGTTGAAGGCTGGAGCGCGTCTTAACTTCCACAAAAATTATAACGCCGTTCAATTCCGCGATAATGTCAATTTCCGCCGAACGTATTTTAAAATTCCGCGCTAAAATTTTGTAGCCGCGTTGTTCAAGATAATTCGCCGCAAAATTTTCCCCCGCGTCGCCTAAATTTTTTGTCCGCGCAGTCATTTAAAGTTCAGTCACAGCATCTGAAATATTTCTGCGGTCTTCGTGACGATTGGACGGTTTAGCGTCGTCAGCAGGATAGCCGATTGGGAAAATTGCAACTAATTCGTAACCTTGCATTTCAGGAAATAATTCTTGCAGTTTAGGCGCGTCGAAGTAACCGACCCAAGTTGTGCCAAGTCCTTCGTCTTGAACGGCAAGCATTATGTGAGTACCGACAATAGCGCCGTCAACCTGCGCGAAGTTCACATTGTCGAATGGACGAACAAAAGCGCCGTCGTACTTCACGCCGACAACTAATGCCAATTCAGCGCCAAAGGTAAAGTGCGTCGCCTGTTTAAGTTTGTCCATAGCGGCAGGCGAAGTAACTTTCCAAATTTTATAAGGCTGAACATTTTTTGCAGTAGGTGCGGCGATTGCGGCTTGTAAAATTCTTTCAATTTTATCAGGCTCAATCGGTTTAGCCGTCAACTTCCTGCACGAATAACGCGCCTTCGCTAATTCTAAAAAGCTCATAAAATTTTCCTCCTAAAAAATTTTTTTCTCCTAAAAATTTATTTATCGTATTCGCCGCGAATATCTCCAACAGGCGGGTCAACAGGATATTTTCCGCTGAAACACGCGTCACAAATTGGCAAGCCGCCTGAAAGTTCACGCAGATTTTCAATAGGCAAATATCCAAGTGAATCAGCGCCGATAAGTTTGCAAATTTCCTCGACAGTTCGCCCATTAGCTATAAGCTGATTTTCTTTCGGAATGTCAATTCCAAAGTAGCAAGGATGCTTGAAAGGCGGGCTGGAAATGCGCATATGAACTTCACGCGCTCCCGCCTCCCTAAGCATTGAAATAATTTGACCGCTCGTCGTACCGCGTACAATCGAATCATCAACAATAATAATTCTTCGTCCGTTTACAACGTCGCGCAGTGCATTCAACTTTATCTTAACGCTTTTAACGCGGCTGGATTGTCGCGGCTTAATGAAAGTTCGTCCGACGTAAGTATTTTTAGTGAAGGCGATACCGTAAGGAATTTTCGATTCTACGGAGTAACCGACTGCCGCCATATTTCCAGATTCAGGAACGCCGACAACTAAATCTGCGTCGACAGGATGCACCCTTGCTAAAATTTTTCCCGCGATAAATCTTGACTTCGTGACGCTAAATCCGTCAAACTTCGTATCGGGACGGCAGAAATAAATGTATTCAAAGACGCAACGTGCAACTTCTTCATCGGACAGCGATAAATCTAAATTTGATTCAATCGTACCGTCAGGCAAAATCGCTACAACTTCGCCTGGCAACACGTCACGAATAAATTCAGCGTCAATCGTTTCCAACGCGCAAGTTTCCGACGTGATTATATACGCATTGTCCAGCTTGCCGATAACTAGCGGACGAAATCCCCAAGGATCACGTGCGCCGATTAATTTTCGCGGACTGGCAACGACGAATGAATATGAACCTAAAACTTTTGACATAGCGCGAACCGTCGCCGCTTGTATGGAACGGCTTTTAATTCTTTCACGGGCGATATGGTAAGCAATGGTTTCGGTGTCAATCGTCGTTTGGAAAATTGCGCCGCCCATTGCAAGTTCACTCCGTAGTTGTGGCGTGTTGACTAAGTTGCCATTATGGGCAAGCATTAAAGTTCCCTTCGCGTAGGCTAGGACAAGCGGCTGGGAATTTTCACGACTTGACGCGCCTGCAGTTGAATAGCGTACGTGACCGACGCCCAAATTTCCCTTCAACGTCGCTAAATTATTTTCGTTGAAAACTTCATTGACGCGCCCTAAATCTTTGTGAGCGTGAACAATATTTTTCCCGTTCAAAGTATTAGTGACGGCAATTCCCGCGCTTTCCTGCCCACGATGTTGCAAGGCATAAAGACCGTAATAAATCGTAGACGCTACGTCGCCGCCTGAAAGGTCGTACATACCGAATACGCCGCACGATTCACCAAATTTTTTTTCTGATACACCGAAATCCATTGGAGCTTAACCCCCTTTATTTAATGCGTAATTCGTAATGCGTAATGGGGAATGAAAAATTTTGATTCATTGCCAGTTACGCTTTATGAATTAGAAAATGTCATTTGCTACGATTATTGTTTGATCGCGATTAGGTCCAACAGAAATAATTCCCAAGTCAATCTTCGTAACTTCTGCCATACGTTCAAGATATTTCCGCGCGTTGACTGGCAAATCTTCATACTTTCTGACGTTTGAAATATCAACCTTCCAGCCGTCGAAAGTTTCATAGACGGGCTTAACCTTAGCTAAAATTTTTAAACTGGCGGGAATTTCATTAATAATTTTGCCGTCTACTTCATAAGCCACGCACATTTTAATTTCGTCGAAGTCGTCAAGAATATCTAGGCGCGTGACTGCCATATAATCGACGCCAGAAATTTGACCAGCATATTTAACGACGCAAGCATCAAGCCAACCTGTTCTGCGCGGACGCCCTGTCACCGTACCAAATTCATGACCAGCTGTTCTAAGCTTATCGCCAATTTCATTTAACTGTTCAGTTGGAAATGGACCTTCACCGA
>JAFSUE010000202.1 GCA_017445435.1 Selenomonadaceae bacterium
GCCGTTAAAAAAGTTTTGCGGCGTGCCTTTAATCGTCGTTTGAAAAAGATTTTGAATCAGCGCGTTAATTAATTTTATGTGGTTAATCTGTTTGCGCGGAAATAAACTTTCAATGCCTTGACCTTCTGGGATAAGCGCGGCGCGGCGGGCATCACGATATTTTAAAATTCCGTCGTCAAACACTTCATTTGAAGTTTTATTAAGCCTTTCAAAAAATTCTATAGTACGGGGATTAAGTCCGTCAGCATTGCCGCGTTTAATTCTATTGCCATATTCTTCAAGTGATTTACTATGATAATGATGCATTTCAATTTTATCTGCTGTCTTTGCGTCATTGAATGGACCAGGAACAATTCCGCCAACTTCATTAACAGAATAGTATTCAGGAAAAAAATATGCAAAATGCGCGATATTAAGGAAATCTATCTTGCGAGGATTAGTGACAGATTTAACCTGTCGGTCGACATCGCTAGCGCGGCTAGTAAATCTATCTAAAACGCCGCGAGTATAATCGGCAGTTTCTTGATCATTTGAACCGTACATAATCCAATCGATTGCAAGACCAGCCGCCCTTGTATTTCCCGCTAAAACGTCGTCGACAATTTCAGTTATAGTCGGCTTGCTTTTCGGCAAAATAAATTCATCGCCGTCAACAAATGCCATATACCTGCATTCAAACTTAAATCTTTTAACTGCGTCATTATAAGCTTCCATCAAGCGATTTTTACCAGGAAAAAAAGTATAAGTGACAATGCCCGCGTCAATGTACGGCTGCAAAATTTTTTTGAAGTCAGGCGTACTTTCATTATCATAAATATAAAAGTGGTCAACGCCAGTCAAAAGGTGATAATCAAGCCATTCTTTGACGTAAGGCTCTTCGCCTTTCATAATTGCAACAAATGCAAGATCGTACAGAAATAAATTTTTGTCAACCATAAATATCCTCCAAAATTGAATTGTGAAAATGAATTGAAAATTTTCTTACGCTGTGATATTATAAGCCGCGTTAATTGAAGGGATTTTAGCATAACCATTTTAAAAGCGCAATTAATTTTAGTGAGTAGTCAGTAGTCAGTAGTTAGTAGAAAACGTACAAGTTAAAATGTAGAGGTGAATTTTTTATGGTAACCTTTTTAGTTGCATTAGCGGCGTTAATCGGCGGCTTTTTCATTTATGGGAAAATCATTGACAATTTTTTCAAGCCGACAGACAATCCAACGCCAGCGATAACAAAAAATGACGGCGTTGACTTCGTACCGTTGCCAACGTGGAAAGTATTTTTAATTCAGCTGTTAAACATCGCGGGACTTGGTCCAATATTCGGCGCATTAGGCGGCGCAATTTGGGGACCAAGCGTCTACTTGTGGATAGTCGGCGGAACAATTTTCGCAGGCGGCGTTCACGATTATTTATCGGGAATGATTTCACTGCGCGAAGACGGCAAAAGTTTATCTGAAATTGTCGGCAAATATATGGGCGACAAAGTTTTAAAGTTTATGCGCGTCTTTCTCGTACTGCTTTTAGTTTTGTTGAGCGCTGTTTTCACCGTGGGACCTGCAGGACTTTTAAAAATGTTGACTGGTATTGACTTGATGATACTTGTTGCAATAATTTTGTTGTATTATTTTTTGGCAACGCTCCTGCCGATTGATTCAATAATTGGGCGCCTTTATCCGATTTTCGGAATTTGTTTCATATTAATGGCGCTCGGAATTATGGGCGGAATGTTTCTTGATTCAAGCTTTACAATGCCAGAAATGGAACTTGCAAACTTACACCCGAAAGGTGACGAAATGCCAATTTATCCGCTTATGTTCGTAACCGTAGCTTGCGGCGCGATAAGCGGCTTTCACGCAACACAATCACCGTTAATGTCACGTTGTTTGAAAAGTGAAAGGTTAGCGCGTCCCGTCTTTTACGGCGCAATGGTAAGTGAAGGCGTTATCGCGTTAATTTGGGCAGCAGCAGGTATAACTTTCTTTCACGGTACAGAAGGACTTGCCGCCGAAATTTCGGCACACGGTGCGGGCGGCGCTGTCTATCAAATTTCACAAGGATTTTTAGGCAACGGCTTAGGTATGGTACTTGCAATGATCGGCGTTATAGTTTGTCCGATAACTTCAGGCGATACCGCTTTACGTTCTGCGCGATTAATTATTGCTGACGCTTTAAACTCGAATCAACAAATAATAAAAAATCGTTTAATGTTGGCTCTGCCGATAATAATCGTGACGGGAATAATAACGCAAATGCACTATGAAACGGTTTGGCGTTATTTCGCGTGGGTAAATCAATCCATTGCAACAATAATGTTATGGACGGGCGCTGTTTATATGTTGCAAAAATTTGAAGGCAACGCATTTTTGACGGCGCTGATACCTGCCGTATTTATGACAAATGTCACGATAACTTATATTTTCTACGCGCCAGAAGGTTTGCAACTTCCCTTGACAATTTCAAATGTCGTCGGCTTAATCTGCGCGGTAGTTTGCTTGATACAATTTTGGCGCAATCGTCATCATAATGAAGAATTAAGAATTCATAATGCGTAATTTTTAATTAGGAATTAGGAATTCGTAATGCGTAATGCGTAATGAATTTTTCTTTTGCGCCAAAGAAAAAGTAGTTTATCAAAAAATAATTATTCAACACTACCTAGAATGGAGATAAATTTTGTTAGTACTTGGCATTGAAACTTCAACGCGGGCGGCTGGCGTGGCGTTAATCTCTGACGATAAAATTTTGGCGGAAATTTCGCAGGAGTCAAAGCTGTATCATTCAGAAAATTTGTTGCCGCAAATTGAAAAAGTTTTAAGCATTGCCAACGTTGAAAAAGTTGACGCTGTCGCCGTAAGTATCGGTCCTGGTTCATTTACTGGCTTAAGAATCGGACTTGCGGCGGCTAAGGCGTTGGCTTACTCTTGGCAAGTAAAAATAATCGGCGTACCAACTCTTCACGCATTGGCGGCGCACTTCCCAAAAAGTTCCGCCGTCATTATGCCGCTGATTGACGCGCAAAAAAATTCCGCCTACGTACAGAGTTTTAAAAATTCCGTACCGTTAGACGAAGTGAAAGTTAAATCAATCGCCGAAATTGTAGACGCGGCAGGACAGCTTGACGACGAAGTAATTTTATGCGGCGACGTACTCGGCAAAATTAAAACGTTGCCAGATAACGTAACCTTCGCGCCGATAAATTTGAGAATGCCCCGCGCAGTCAACGTTGCACTTTGCGGAAAATTTTTAATCGACGCTGGACAAGTTAGCAACGTCATGGACTTAGAGCCGCTTTACTTGCGACGTTCGGAGGCGGAGGAATTATGGGACAAGCGCCACAACTTACTTTCCGCAAAATGACAATGGACGACGTTGAAACCGTTGCCGCGATTGAGTTTGAAAGTTTTTCATTGCCTTGGACGTTGGAAGATTTTTGGTACGAAACGATACGCAAAGATTCAATCAGTATCGTTGCGGAGTTTGACGGGCAAATTGTAGCTTACGCCTGCGTATGGATTAGTTTTGATGAAGCAGACGTAGCGAACATTGCAGTTGATGAAAAATTTCGTGAACGCGGCATTGGTACAAAACTTTTCGCGGAAATTATTCGACTGGTAAAACTGCGCGGCGTCAACGCTTTAACGCTTGAAGTTCGCGTAAGTAACACGGCGGCAATTAAACTTTACGAAAATTTTGGGCTACGTAGCGTCGGGCGTCGTAAAGGTTACTACGAAGACGGCGAAGACGCGCTTATTATGTGGAATACCGATTTAAAAGCTCTTACGAAAAATTTGTAGGAGCTATTTTTTTGCCACTTCCTTAACAAAAAATATTTTCAATATCTGCTTGAAAGTGTTATAATTCCTTGTCTAAAATCTTCGATAATAATTTTAGATGCAATCGGAAAAAATTTTTTAGAATAGGAGTTACGAAAAATATTGACAAGGATTGACGGACGAAAAAATAATCAGTTACGCGAAATTTTTTTAGAAAGACATTTTCAAATGCACCCTGCAGGTTCGGCGATTATCGAAATGGGAAATACAAAAGTTATCTGCGCGGCGACGGTTGAAGATAAAGTTCCGCCATTTTTGAAAGGTACAGGGACAGGCTGGGTTACGGCAGAATATTCAATGTTGCCTGGCTCGACTGATCCCCGCGCAGTTCGTAAATCTAACGGCAGGGCGGCTGAAATTCAACGGCTTATTGGACGTTCCCTCCGCGCAGTGACAGACTTGTCAACGTTCGGCGAAAGGACAATTACTGTTGACTGCGACGTATTACAAGCTGACGGCGGCACGCGTACGGCGTCGATAACTGGCGCGTTCGTTGCAATGGTTGAAGCCTTCACGACGATTTATGAAGATGAAAAAAATTTTCCCGTGAAAGATTTTGTTGCGGCAATTTCGGCAGGAATTTCAGCAAGCGGTGACAAACTTTTAGACTTAAACTATTTGGAAGATTTTGAAACGCTAGCTGATTGTAACGTCGTGATGACTGGCGCAGGTGAACTTGTCGAAGTTCAAATTACTGGCGAAAAAAAATCTTTCAACCGCGCAGATTTAAATGAACTTTTAGATTTAGCGGAAGTCGGCATTAAAAAACTTTTCGACGTACAGAAAGACGCGCTTGGAAATTTGGCGTGGTACGTCGGCAGGATTGATTAGGAGTTGTGAACTTGAAGAAAATTTTAATTGCGACGCGGAACAATGGCAAGTTGCGCGAAATGACGGCGGCTTTATCAAAGTTGCCCGTGAAAATTTTATCGCTGGCAGATTTTGACAACTTGCCTGACGCTGTGGAGGACGGAAAAACTTTTGAAGATAACGCGCGAATTAAGGCAAAATTTTTTCATGAACTTACTGGCATTGCTTGTCTTGCAGATGATTCAGGCTTGGAAGTCGACGCGCTTAACGGTGAACCTGGCGTAAATTCTGCGCGGTATGCTGGCTATCACGCTGACGACGGCACTAATAATAGCGTACTTTTAGACAAGTTAAAAAAAGTTGGCGTTGAAAAGTCAACCGCTGATTATCGTTGCGCGTTATGTTTCATTGATGACGGCGTTGAAATTTTGACTGTCGGTAAGATTGACGGCACAATAAAAATTTCTCCGCGTGGCAACGGCGGCTTTGGCTACGACCCGTACTTTTATATTAATGATTCAAAGACAATGGCTGAACTTACTGCCGCTGAAAAAGATTTAATAAGCCATCGTGGCGAAGCGCTTAGAAAAATTTTGCCGCTATTGGAGGCACTCAACAGCTAAAGAAAAGTTATAAAAAATTTAAAGAAGGTGATGAAAATAAAAGCCTTATTCAGTTATAAGGCTGGTGCTTCAAATAATAGTTCATAAGATGTCGTTGCGGCTGATGAACATTCAGTGAAAACTTATAAATAAACGTATAGAATTTTATAAAGTTAATTGCGAGTGATCCCGATGATTAAATCTTTCAAGGTTATGCTCGTACCAAATAATGAACAGCGAACAAGACTTTTTCAATTTGCAGGAACTGCACGGTTTGCGTATAACTGGGCATTGAACAAAGAAATGACTGCTTTTGAAAATGGCGAAAATTTTATTAGTATCGGTACGTTGAGAAAAGAATTTACACTGATTAGAAATTCCGCAAAATATTCGTGGCTTTTTACAATCTCAAATAACGTAACCAAGCAAGCAATAAAAGATTTAGGAGTTGCCTATAAAAACTTTTTCGATAAACAGCAAAACACTAAAATTAAGTACACAAAGAAAAAATTAAAACATCTTGCGAGAATCGGTAAAAGTCCGACTGTTTACGATATGAATGGACATCCGAAATTTAAAAGCCGAAAAGAAAGTGGATTTAGTTTTTATCAAGACCCTTGCAAAATACAGATAACATCAACGCACGTAAAACTTGAATCGATAGCGATGAGCAAACGTAAAAATAAGCAACGCTTGAATTGGATACGGCTTGCAGAAGTTGGGCGAGTACCTTTAGTTGCGAAATATGAAAATCCGCGAATAAGTTTTGACGGCTTGAATTGGTGGTTATCGGTATCAGTAGAAATGGAAGCTGAAAAAACAGTGAAGAATTTTACTGACGGCTTGGGAATAGATTTAGGGCTAAAAAATTTAGCGATATGTTCAGACGGTACAGTTTATTCAAACATAAATAAAACTAAGTCGATAAAAAAATTAAAGAAGAGGGAACGCAGGTTACAGCGTTCAATCTCTAGAAAATATA
>JAFSUE010000203.1 GCA_017445435.1 Selenomonadaceae bacterium
CGAAGCGCGGATGAACAATCCTAACATTCCGCCAGATTTTGTGGACGATTCAATACATGGCAACGGCAATTATTGGGCTGTACCGAGTGACGCCGCGTCTTTCTACGTTTTCCCTAATGTTCGCGTTTACAATGACAACTTGCACAACGAACGCGCTATGGGTATCGTTTTCGACTCAAACTTTCAAGGTGGAAAAACTTATGAAAAAGTTAGCGTCGAATCTCCTGCAAAGTTCAGTCGTAATGGCAATAATTGGATTTTGGAACACAAGGGAAGATTAGTTTTAGAATAAATTTTTAAAATGGATTTGGTATTGTATGTTCACGGTAAAGGCGGCAGTTCATCAGAGGCAGAACATTACAAAAAATTTTTCCCTACTTGTGACGTTATCGGCTTAGACTACAAAAATTTTACGTCTTATGATAACGCGGAAGAAATTTTTAATGCCGTAAAAAATTTTAAAAATCGTTATGAAAAAATTATTTTAGTGGCTAACAGTATTGGCGCATATTTCGCGATGAATGCGGGCATTGACGAAGAAATTTTTCAAGCTTACTTCATTTCGCCAATTGTTGATATGGAAAAGCTTATTGTTGAGCTTATGAAAAAATGCAACGTCACTGAAGAAAATTTGCAACGTCAAGGAATAATTGAAACGCCTTTCGGTGAAAATTTGTCGTGGAAATATTTATCCTACGTCAGAGCGCATCCGATAAAGTGGAATGTTCCGACGAAAATTTTGTACGGTAGCAAAGATTTTCTCACGTCATTGGAAACGCTTATGGAATTTGCGGAAAGGCACAATGCTAGCGTCACGATTATGGAAGGCGGCGAACATTGGTTTCATACGGCGAAACAAATGAATTTTCTAGACGGTTGGATAAAAAATTTTTGTTTTGAAAATTTACCTTGACAGTGAAGGCGGGCGCGGCTATAATTCGTTGGAGTGTTTCTAAAACAGATTCAGACTAACATTTTACAATGGGAGGTGTTTTGTTTGAAGAGAACTTTCCAGCCAAATACAAGATGGCGTAAAAAAACTCACGGGTTTCGTGAACGCATGAAAACAAAGGGCGGGCGTCTCGTGATTAAAAGGCGGCGTCAACGCGGCAGAAAAGTGCTTACAGCCTAAAATAAGCGCATAGGTCACCGTTTCGCGTGACCTTTTTTCGTTTTACTGCGGAGATTGGGAGTAGTTAAAATGTTTGAACTTAATAAAAGCGAAATTTTGCGCGATAAACGCGATTTCAACACCGTTTATTCCAAAGGTCGCTCCTACGCGAATAAAAATATTGTCATTCACGTTTTGCACGACGAACGCTATAACGGTAAAGTTGGATTTGCCGCAGGAAAAAAACTTGGCGGCGCTGTCGTACGAAATCGCGTCAAACGTCTTCTTCGTGAAACGTATCGCCTTTGCAAAAAAAATCTCCGCAGTGACTGCGCACTTATCATTATGGGAAGAAAAAATTTAGTTGACGCTAAAGTTGATGTTGCTATAAAATCTTTCCGTGACATTTGCAAGAAAGCTAAATTGGTGGCTGATTAATATGACAAAATTTTTTATAGCCGCCGTCAGATTTTATCAAAAATATATTTCGCCGTTAAAGCCGCCATGCTGTCGATTTGTCCCGACGTGTTCAGCTTATGCAGTTGAGGCTTTTCAAAAGTACGGCTGGCGACGTGGCACAGTTTTAACTTTGTGGCGAATTTTACGTTGCAATCCTTTTTGTAAGGGCGGCTACGACCCAGTACCATGAGGAATTAAGAATTAAGAATGTAGAATTAAGAATTGTTTTCTAACACATAATAGGAAGTGATGTTTTGGAAGAACCTGGAATTTTCAGTACGATTTTTTCACCGATCGAATTTTTATTCACACAAATTTTAAATACATTTTATCATTTAACCGAAATGGCGGGATTCGGCAGTTACGGCTTGGCAATTATCCTTTTAACCGTCTTGATGAAAATTCTTTTGTATCCGCTCACCGTCAAGCAATTACAATCTATGAAGGCTATGCAAATGATTCAGCCGAAAATGCAACGCCTTCAAGAAAAGTACAAAGACAATCCACAACTTCTGCAACAAAAAATGATGAAGTTGTATCAAGACGCTGGCGTCAATCCAATGGCGGGGTGTCTGCCAATCTTAGCTCAAATGCCTATCTTAATGGCTATGTACTATACGCTTTTCAACTTCGACTACGGCGGCGTCACACCTTCATTTTTATGGCTACCGAATCTTTCTGCACCAGACCCGACTTACGTTTTGCCAGTGGTTTCAGCGCTTTCAACTTACGTCCTGCAAAAAATGTCAATGATGTCTGCAGGACCTACAAATAGCCAGCAGTCAAAAATTTTTATGATAGCAATGCCGTTGTTTATCGGTTGGATTAGTTTAAATTTTCCAGCAGGGCTTGTCCTCTACTGGGTAACAATGAACGCCGTACAGATGGTTCAGCAAGTTTGGATTAATCGCGACACGGAAGAAAATTCAAATAAGGGGGCTAAATAATTTGGCGAAGATGATTGAGAAGACAGGAAAATCTGTCGATGAAGCGCTAAACGCGGCGCTTGATGAACTTGGCGTTGGCAAAGATGATGTTGACGTTGAAGTTTTAGAAACGCCGTCCAAAGGGATTTTCGGTATTTTCGGCACTAAACCTGCGCGGATTAAAGTTATTGTTAAAGAGCCGTCAAAAAGTTCGTCCACCCAAATTGATGACGACGCTGAAAAAGTTGACGTTACGCCTTCCACTGTAAGTTTTCAGCTGGTACAAAATATTGATTCACTTCCTAAAGTTGACGCGGAATTTAAGCCTAAAGATGAAATTTTAACTGCCAATGCCAAAGTGACAGTTGCCGCTGAAAAAAATTCCACTGAAAATTCTGCTGATAAAAATTCTGCCGATGAAAATTTTGACCGCGCAGAAGTTATCGACAAGGCGAAAACTTTTTTGACTGATATGTTTAACGCCATGAACGTCGAAGTTACTATCAACATTCGCGAAGTTGACGACAATATTGTTTTGGACTTGGTTAGCAAAGATTCCGCCTTCATCATCGGCAAGCGCGGGCAGATGATTGACGCCTTGCAGTACGTGACAAACTTAGCGGCTAATCATGCCTCCGACAATCCTGTACGTTTTATTCTTGACGTTGAAAATTATCGTAAGCGCCGCGAAGAAACGTTAATCAAGATGGCTAAAAGTGTGGCTGACCGCGTCACGCGAATTAAGCAAAGCGTTAAAATGGAACCTATGAGCCGTCATGAACGCAGAATTATTCATACGACGTTGCAGAATCACAAGCGCGTTGAAACTCACAGTTACGGCGAAGATCCGCACCGTTATATTGTTGTTTCCCCTAAGAAAAAAAGTAAGTAGTGAGTAGTAAGTAGTTAGTAGTTAGTAGTTAGTAGTTTTCATTACGCATTACGAATTAAGCATTACGCATTAAAAAAAGGAGGCGGGTTTAATGGTAAAGTTATTTGGGCGAATAAGTTTAGCGTTTGCAATGACTATCGCGCTTTTATTTGTAAGCGCGTGTACTGACGAAGAAAAAAGCGGCGCTGCTCCAACTTCGACGCGGTCAAGTTCAAGCCAAGTTTCTTTCAGCAATGACTACAACGCAAATGATACGTGGCTTGTCTATTGGTATCTTTGCGGCACGGACTTAGAAAGTGAGTATGGCGCGTCGTCTTTAGATTTAGCCGAATTGGTACAAGCTCAACTTCCGCCGAACGTGAAAGTTTTAGTTCAAACTGGCGGCGCGGCTGAATGGCAGAATGAAGTTGTACCGAATGGACAAATTGCCCGTTTCCTGTACGACAATGAAGACTTCAAACTTTTACAAACTTTGCCAGATGCTGACATGGGGTCGCAAAGTACGCTGGTTGACTTCCTGCGCTACGGTAAAGAAAATTTTCAAGCTGACCACCGCGTCTTTATATTTTGGGATCACGGCGGCGGCAGTGCAGCTGGTGTTTGTTGGGATGAACGTACTGGCAACTGCTTAAGCTTAAACGATATAAATCAAGCTTTCGCCGCAGTTCATGAAAATTCCCCTGCAAATCCGCCATTTGAAATTATCGGTTTCGACGCCTGCTTAATGGCAACTTACGACACGGCAAGCGCTATTTACGGTTTCGCTAAATATATGGTCGGTTCAGAAGAAGTTGAGCCTGGCAACGGCTGGAATTACACAGGCTGGGTTGGTGCATTGGCGCAAAATCCTGCAATGGGTGGCGCGTCACTCGGTAAAGCAATTTGTGATTCGTATATGCAAGGTTGCCTTGAATACGATACGGCGGACGCGGCAACGCTTTCACTTATCGACTTGTCAAGAATCCCCTACCTTACCGTTGCTTACGAATCATTTGGACTTGAGGCGCTGAAAAATGCTAGAAAAGATACGCGCGGCTTTTTCTCCACTTATGGACGCGGCGCACAACGTGCTGAAAATTACGGCGGCAATTCACGTCAAAGCGGCTATACGAATATGGTTGACTTAGGAGACTTGGCTAAACAGTCACGCTCAATTCTTCCGCAAAGTTCCAATGATTTAATCAGCGCGATTGATCAAGCTGTCATTTATAAAGTGCAAGGCGATTATCGCAGTAAAGGTAGCGGACTTTCTGGCTTTTACTCCTACGACGGCGAAGAACAATCTTTAGTAAATTATCTTAACGTCGACGCCGCGCCAATTTCTCAAAAGTTGCTGTACTACTATTTAATTTACGGTGAACTTCCTGACGCCGCCGCGCGAGCTATTGACGACGGCTCTTTTGAACGGGCGATTAACGATGCTAAGGCGGAATTGGGTACGACGACAACTCCTGCTGAACCACCCGCGCAGATTGAAGAAACTGTACCTTCACAAACTTATACTCAAAATGTTCCCGCGCAAAGTTCAAATGTTTTCAGCGTCTCAAGCCTTGAAGATTTGCCTGTCAACGTCGATGATAACGGCAACGCCTTCGTGAAGTTGACGCCTGAACAAATGGATTTATTGTCAAGCGTCCATTGTCAACTGGTTTATATTAGCGTCGAAGATGACATTATACTTTTCTTAGGCAGTGACGCAAATGTTGACGCTGACTGGGACACTGGTATTTTCAAAGATAATTTTCAAGGCGTCTGGCCCTGCCTTGACGGTCATTTAGTCTTCATGGAAATTGTTGCAGAAAATGACGATTACAACTTGTACAACGTGCCGATTAAATTAAACGGCGTCGAATGCAACTTGCAAGTCGTCTACAACTACAAAGATGAAAAGTACCATATTCTTGGCGCACGCAAAGGCATTGACGATAATGGTATGGGTAACCGTGAGCTGATTAAATTGAAGGCTGGCGACCAAATTACAACGATTCATTACGGCAATATACTTTCTAGCGACAATGACGACTTGACGCCTGTTGAAGTTGACACCTTCACGATTAACAGCGCCAATCCGAAATTTGAAGATGAAGACATGGGCGACGGACTTTTTGGCTATTGCTTTGAATTTGTTTCGCCTACAGATGATAGCGCACTTTCGCAGCTGGTGCAGTTTGAAGTTGTAGGAGATACGATTACTACTTCAGTAGATTAAAATTTTTAGGTGATTCTACATAGAAAGCCTGTAAGTTTAAAAAACTTGACGGGCTTTTTTTGTGCAGTGTAGAATACAAAAGTTTTACAGGTTACAAAGTTTAAAGGTTGTTGGCAAATTCAAAGTTGGTATAAATTTTTAATTTTTTTAAATCTACTTTTTCTTTTGGCGCAAAAGAAAAAGTAGCAAAAAGAAAACATAGTCCGCTGAAATCGCATCACGCGATTTGCGCGGACGGGCGCACATCCTTGTGCGCCCTACCTTTTCCAACGTTGACTTAAAATTTGATGGGAAGTTGGGATTCTATGATAAAACTTTCGAAAATAGTAAAAATTTACGATTCGCCGTCTGGCAAAGTTCACGCGCTGAAAGGAATTGATTTGAACATTGCTAAGGGCGAAATTTACGGCATAATCGGTTTAAGCGGCGCTGGCAAGTCAACCCTTGTCCGCTGTATAAATATGCTTGAGCGTCCAACATCTGGCAATGTCATTGTCGACGGTCAAGACATGATGAAACTTTCTGAAAGTGAACTGCGCGACGCTAGAAAAAATATCGGTATGATTTTCCAGCACTTCAACCTTTTAAGTTCAGCTACGGTTTACGATAACATTGCCTTTCCGTTGAAACTTTCAAATACTTCATCTGCTAACATTGCAAAAAAAGTTGAGCCGCTACTTGAACTTGTTGGGCTGAAGGATAAAGCTAAACAATATCCCGCGCAGTTAAGCGGCGGACAAAAACAACGTGTCGGCATTGCTCGCGCCTTAGCGTCTGACCCAAAAATTTTACTTTGTGACGAAGCAACTTCCGCCCTTGACCCTCAAACTACAAAATCTATTCTCGCGCTTATTAAAGACATAAATAAAAAATTCGCGCTGACGGTCGTTGTCATCACGCACGAAATGCAAGTTATTAAAGAAATTTGCGATAAAGTTGCCGTAATTTCTGACGGAATTATTGCTGAAAAAGGGTCTGTCCTCGACGTTTTCACCAATCCTCAACACGAAATTACAAAAGAATTTATCAGCGTCCTACTTTCAAACGATTTACCTGCGGCATTTCGCGGCAATGAAATTTCTGCTGAAAAGGTTGAAGGTTCGCTACTTCTCCTGCGTCTAAATTTTTTAGGCGATAAAGCAGATGATCCTATACTTGCTCAAATGATTCGTAACTGTCAAGGCGTCGAATGTACAATGCTTTTCGGCAACCTTGATGAAATTCACGGCGTACCTTTTGGACGGTTTATCGTCGGTTTAAGCGGCAATGAAAGTTCCATTCAAGACGCGCTAAATTTTTTGAGCAATAAAGAAGTTCGCGTGGAGGTGATAGGTTATGTTCGCAGAAATTCTTCCATTGCTGACTAAGGCATTGGGCGAAACAATTTATATGGTCATCGTGTCAATGGCTATCGCGTCAATAATCGGCGTACCGCTCGGCGTACTGCTCCATACGACTGACAAAGGACAGATTCTTGAAAATATGCCGCTGAATCAAACTGTAGGATCAATCGTCAATGCAATTCGTTCAATTCCATTCATAATTTTAATGGTGGCGATAATTCCGCTGACAAGATTTTTAGTAGGCAGTGCAATCGGTACGACAGCGGCTATTGTCCCGCTAGTTATCGCGTCAATACCATTCATTGGGCGGCAAGTTGAAACGTCGCTAAAGGAAGTTCCCGCAGGTTTAGTTGAGGCGGCGCTGTCAATGGGTGCAACGCCCGCGCAGATTATCACGAAAGTTTTATTGCCCGAAGCAATGCCTAGTATCGTGTCGCAGTTGACGACGGTTATAATTGCGCTTGTCGGTGAATCGGCAATGGCAGGCGCGATTGGTGGCGGTGGATTAGGCGATTTAGCGATACGGTACGGCTATCAACGTTTCCGCCCTGAAGTTATGCTGGCAACCGTCGTCATTTTAATTGTGCTGGTTCAACTCGTACAATTTCTTGGCAACACTTTATCAAAACGGCTGAATAAACGTTGACAGAGTTTTTTATTTTGAACTTACTTTTCTTTTTGCGCCAAAAGAAGTATATAAAAAAATTAAAATTTTTTAAAATCTATTTTCTTTGCCAGCGCGTAACCGCAAAATATTTTCTCTGTGCCGAAAGATTATGAAAAGTGCCGCCGCTAATCCGAACAGTACAAATTCTGTTGGTTCGTCGAAGATGAAAGCTAAAATCGGTGTTGCCGCCGCCGCGATTATCGACGATACTGAAACGTACCTTGTCGCTATGAAAATTGCCAGCCAAATTAAAAAGACTATCGCTGTAACTTTCGGCATCATCATTGCGATAACGCCCAAGCCCGTCGCTACACCTTTACCGCCGCGCAGTTTTAAAAATATGCTGAATGTATGACCAAGTATCGCCAAAATTCCCGCGCAGATCATTGCCCATGCGTCGCCAATAAAAATTTCTGCAAGCTTAACACTTAACGCGCCTTTCAAAAAATCCAGCAGGAAAATTAAAATTCCTGCCTTTCGTCCAAGTACGCGCCAAGCATTTGTTGCGCCGATATTTTTACTGCCGAATTGCCGTAAATCTTTATGCCAAATTAGTTTGCCGAAAATTAAGCCGTTCGGTATCGAGCCTAACAAATAGCTGAAAATTAAAATTCCCGCTGTCATAAATCCTCATCTTCATTTCTTTTACGAATAACAAATTTTAATGGCGTCCCTTCAAAACCATAACTTTCACGCAGTCTATTTTCTAAAAATCTCAAGTACGAAAAATGTACAAGTTCTGGATTGTTCACGAAAAGTACAAATCGCGGCGGGCAAATGTCAGCTTGCGTCACGAATAAAATTTTCAGCTGTTTACCTTTTTTCGTAGGCGGAGGATTGACGGCGACGGCGTCACGAATCAATTCATTAAGTGCGCTTGTCTGAATGCGCATTGATTGTTGCTCGGCGACAAACTTTACAAGCTCCGTCACGCGATTGACACGTTGCCCAGTCAAGGCGCTGGCGTAAAGTACGGGCGCGTACTGCAAAAAGCCCAACTCTTGCCGAAGTTCATCAGTAAATCTATTTGTCGACCTGTCATGTTTATTCGGAAAAATATCCCACTTGTTGACTACGATAACGCAACCTTTGCCCGAATCGTGCGCGTAGCCAGCAATTTTTTTGTCCTGTTCCGTAATTCCAACAGGCGCTTCAATCAGCATAAGTACAACGTCTGCGCGGTCAATAGCGCGAAGGGAACGCATTACGCTATAACGTTCAACTGGCGCGTCAATCTTCGACTTACGCCGCATTCCCGCCGTATCAATCAGCGTAAACTTTGTGCCGTCTTGAAAAAAATGTGTGTCAATCGCGTCACGTGTCGTGCCTGGAATATCGCTGACAATTACCCGCTCTTCACCTAAAAGCGCGTTGACAAGTGAAGACTTCCCAACGTTTGGGCGTCCAATTACGGCAATTCTAATTTCGTCGTCTTCGTGAACATCTTTTTCAACTTTCGGAAAATGTTCCGTGACGGCGTCAAGCAAGTCACCCAAATTTAGCGCGTTGCTAGCGGAAATTCCTATCGGCGTACCAAGTCCCAAATTGTAAAATTCGTAGGTGTTCACGTCAAGCTGAATGCTATCAACTTTGTTGACGGCAACAATTACAGGCTTATCAGTGCCGCGCAGAATTTTTGCAATGTCTTCGTCCGACGAAGTTATACCAGCTCGACCGTCGACGACGAAAACTATAACGTCCGCTTCGTCCATTGCAATATTTGCTTGAGCGCGAATATCTGTTAAAATTTTATCGTTGGACAAAATTTCAATGCCGCCCGTGTCAATCAAAGTAAATTCGTGATTCAGCCATACGGCGTCCATATAAATTCTGTCACGCGTAACGCCTGGCATATCGTCAACGATTGACATTCGCCGCTTGCCAATCTGATTAAACAGCGTGGACTTGCCGACGTTTGGGCGTCCAACTATTGCTACAATCGGTTTCAATTTTTTTCCTCCATTCTAGCTTTTAGGGATTAGCTTTTAGCTTTTAGGATTTTTTACTACTAACTACTGACTACTCACTACTCACTAATTTTTCTGAACGAAGTTCGCCGCGATAAATTTTGCCAACGCCTAAAAAATTTTCGCCGTCATAAACTTTCACTAATTTATTTTTAGCTGAAATGTTCGTAGGCAAACCATTTCGATAAGCCTTGACGCGGTGCGCTGGCAGATTAAATTTTTCAAAGTCTAAGCAAACGTCAATCGGCTGTAAA
>JAFSUE010000204.1 GCA_017445435.1 Selenomonadaceae bacterium
GATGACGATACGCGGGAACATATTCCAACTTTCGGCACTAACAATACGCTGAACTTTTACACGAAAAATATTGAAGTGACCGAACTGAACGGCTTTAACAATTATAATTTTTACCTGCCAGATTCGATAACGCACCGTGATATTGTCTTGAACGTTATCGGCAACGCAGTCACTGACATAAGCGGTTCAAAAATTTTCGTGAGAGTTCCGCAAGTTGAAACGATTGACCCGCATGAAAAAATTATTCTGATTCAAAATATTTCTGCGGGTATTGATGACGACGAAAAAACTTCATATATTGGCGTTAATGATTTTGACGGTAAAACGCAATGGCAAATTGATCCAGTCAAAATTTATGAAATTGACGTTGACAAAGTCGACGACCAACGCGTTGCAGTTGAATTTATCAGCAGAGAGTTTACGCATCCTGCAAAATTTATTCCGCGAATCAGAATACCTGGATTTTTAAATGGCGGCGGAGATTTTCTTAGCGATTATGCTAGCGGCGGCGATTTTGGCGAATCAGCAGACGTTTTTGGCGGCAGTTGGAATACCGATAATTCAAACGTCGACAATTCCAACGGTGGCGACGGAAATTTTAACGGCACTAATCCTAGCGTCGGTCAAGGAAATTTTGACGGCGATAATTCTAACGGCGGCGACGGAAATTTTAACGGCGACAATTCAAGCGGCGATAATCCTAACGTCAACAGAAATTTGGAATTAACCGAAGGTTCGCCGACTTACATTCCGTTTTTTGCAATGTCACACGGTTCAACGCGCTATAAAAATTCTAACGTCGATATAAGCGGCACGCATTTAATCGGCGGCTTTTCGCGGAAATTTGAAAGTAAAAATCATCGAACTTTCATTGCGCCAATGATTGAATACGGGCGCGGCAATTTTGATTCACACTTAAGCAGTGGCGAACACGGCACGGGAAATTCTCAATATCTTGGCGGCGGAATTGTTTTTCGCAGTCAAATGAGCAATGGTGTTTTTTACGACGGCAGTATTCGCGCAGGTCGAATTAAAAATGATTTTGAATCAGCTGACTTCGGCGTAAACGGCTACAACGTCTACGAAAAATTTCATAGCAATTCGCCTTATATCGGCGCACATTTTGGAATTGGGCGGACAGTTAAACGCGACGACAAAGAAAGTTTTACTTACTACGGCAAACTTTTATTTTCGCATACGGCGTCAGATGACATTGAAATTTCAAGCGGCGAAGATTTTCATTTAAGCCACGTAAATAGCGAACGAATTAAAATAGGCATTCGTGACACCTACGAAATTAGTACGAAAAATAAAATTTACGCGGGAATTGCCTTTCAATACGAATTTGGCGGCGCGTCTTACGCTGAACACGACGGCTTGAGATATGATGCGCCAAGTATTCGCGGCAGTAGCGGAATTTTTGAAATTGGCTGGATTATAAAGCCTTATGGCGATGATAATTTAAGTTTAGATTTAAGCGGCACAGGCACTTTCGGCAAGCAACGCGGTTTAAGTGGACGTTGCGGCTTGAATTGGAACTTTTAAAATTTTTTTTACAAGGGGGAAAGTTTTATGGCAACAGCTGTACAAACGATTCAAACTTTAATGGGAACTTTGAAAAATTACTCAACTAGCGAAGAGTATATCGGCATTGAGGCGCTTGACCAAGCAATTCGCACGTCGACAACTTTTGCTAGCACGGAAAATGCCATTGAAGGCTTGACTAAAGCATTGAGTAATACTGAAAAGTATCCTGAATCTGATACGCGCCTTAAGGAAGCTACTGGAATGGTAATTGGTCAAGTTGGCAATTATTCTGTTGACACTGGCGCAATTACAGGCTACAACGCTGGCGGTTCAACCGTTAAAGATGCTCAATGGATTGTTCCTGAAGGTGATAATACCGTCGACTTGTCAACTTTATCACTTCCTACGCCTGGTTCAACGACGCCGATAACTTACACGGGCAACGACGGCAATTCTTTCACCTTCTACGTAAAATGGCCCGACAGTTTTTCAACGGTAGTTCAAGGTTTTGACGGTACTGAAGATGAACAGGAAGCAAGGCTTACTGATAAACGTTTCCACGTCGACTTGAACACGTTGGATTCAAACGGCTACTACACGCGCACCGTTGATTCTGAAGATGAAGGCGGCAAGCCAATCACTAAAACTGTAAATTCTCCAACTTACGGCGAAATGAAGGAAGCTATTCAGACAATTTTAAAGGGCTTGAATGCGTACTGGCTGCGTGAAGGCGCAAAGCTCAACTACGATTCACTTGGGCTGGCGCTTAACGGTCAAACTATTGAAATTGCATTTATTGCTGGTGATATTTATGACGATGCCGCCGCCATTACTTTTAGTCACAGAAACGATAGTCAGCCGTCCAATCACATTATACTTTCGATAGACCTTTTCGGTTACGGAAAAATCAGTCCAACTGATCCAAATGGCAATACCGATTATAATGGTGGTGAAGAAATTATTTATTTAGATCGCGTCGTTGCGCACGAAATGGTTCACGCTGTAATGTTTGCAACTGGTACGTTAAAAAATGGAATGCCGCAATTCTTCACGGAAGGCATTGCCGATGCAGTTCAAGGCGATGACGATTACAATTCCGATCAGCGCGAAAATATGATAACGCTTGTGAATGAATCTGATACGTTGGTTAATGCGCTGGAGTTGAAACCTGGTACTGGTTCAAAGTACGCTTATCCTGCTGGCGATATGTTCATACGTTATCTTGCTAAACAAAGTCTTGACTTAACGCCGATGGTTGGCAATTCGACGCAAGCTGTAACTTTCAGCTACAGTACAAATGACGGCGTAATTAGCGGCTACAAGGAAGGCGACACTATCAATTATGAATTGACTGGCAGTTCACCTTTATTAACGGCTACTGCATACACTAATGACCTTTTCATTACGGAGTACACGGCGAATTTTCAAAACTACGATGAATTAATAATTCGTGACGCACGCGGAAAACTTATCACGCTCAACGTTAATGGTTCAAATGCTTACGCTTACGCCGCAAAAAGTTCCAGTACAATTAACGGCACAGATTTTAACGGCGGAAATAATTATGAAATTCTTTTCGGCGCAAATTATGAAAATGATACGATTCGCGCAGGTAACGGCGGATCTGAACTTTGGGGCGGAATGCGCGGCAACGATGAACTTTTCGGCGGCAATGGTGCAGACCGTTTCGTTTATAATTTTGGCGACGGCAATGACAATGTTTCCAATGCAGAAAATCAGGACAGTATTTTTATCAGAAATACTTCAATCGACCAAATTTCGGGTGCGCAAATTTTAGACAGCGGCGTTAATTTCACTTTCACTGACGGCGGCAGTTTAAATATTTCTGGGCAAACTGGAACTTTCATTCTTGAAAAAGAAGATAAATTTGCTTATTATTCGGTTGATTATCAAAATAAAACTTGGACACAAAATTAATTGAGATTTTCATTCATCACGTTTATTTAAAAAATTTTATAAAATATTTCAACCATAGTTTAAACTAGGGCGTGTTGACTAAGTGGAATTTTTTAGTTTAAAATTTTTTTAACCTACTTTTTCTTTTGGCGCAAAAAATTTTCATTACGCATTCCTAATTACGCATTAAATAACGGCGCTAGAAATGCCGCTTATTACCACAATTCAAACTTGAAAGATTCAGCACTTACTTATTTAACACGCCCTACAATGTTTGTAATAAATTGGCTCAAAAAAATGGTTTAATTGAAACGGTCAAACGTCTTTGCTATAATAAAAAAAAATTTTTAAGGATCAGTGATGAGTATGAAAAAAAATTTTAAGTTCAACGCCGATTGTGCAAACTGTGCGAATGAAATGGAAGCCGTCGCGAATAGCACTGAAGGCGTAAAAAAAGCCGTCGTAAATTTTATGACGCTGAAAATGACTGTCGAATTTGAAGACGGACAAAACTATAAAGCCGTTATGGAAAATGTTCGTGAACGTTGCAGAAAAATCGATGATGAATGCGAAATTTTCTTGTGATTAATTTGCCGTCAAATTTTCATTGAATCGGCTAAATAAATTCGAATATAAATTAAGCTTACTTAGAAGACCTCACGCGAAATTTTTTGTACAAAAAAAGTTCACCCCAGTTGAGTGAACTTGAAAATTTTATTAAGAAATCGCGTTGACCTTCAAAGTAAGCTTTGATTTTTTACGTGCAGCGGCGTTTTTATGAATTGTGTTATTTGCGGCTGCTTGATCTATAGCTTTGTGAGCGGCTGGCAAAAGTTTTTTAGCTTCAGCTACGTCGTTGTTCGCAATCGCCGCTAAAACAAGTTTCTGCGCCTTTTTAAAGCGATTCTTTTCAAAAACATTGCGCTCGTGACGTTTCGCATCAAGTTTAATGCTTTTTTTGGACGATTTAATATTTGGCAAAATATCACCTCCCATTTTTTCAATGCTGAAAAGTTTAGCATAGCTGATAAAAAATTGCAAGCAAAAAGTTTTGCAGGGA
>JAFSUE010000004.1 GCA_017445435.1 Selenomonadaceae bacterium
CTTAAGCTTTACAAGATGTTTCTGCAGTTGATTTTTGTTTAAGTATTTGCCGAAAAGTTTGTAGTAGCGTTTATGGAGGGCAATGCAGTGATTGTAGATGAGACCTGCTGCGTTTATTTGCTTATTCAATTTTTCATTTCGTTCAGATTTATACAATTTAAAACGATAGGTCTTCATTTAATCACTTCCAATAAAATTATAATAACACGAGGAGAATTGTATTTCAAGAGAAATGCGCCACTTCATCCCCACAGCTAAAGCAGGGGGCTTTCGTGGCGCGTCTTCGGTAAGGTTTTTCGGCAAATCTTACTTTGACGGTAAAATCTTGAAATTTTGCGGAAATTTAATAATTCCGTTACTCAATTTCAACACTACCTAATTAAGAATTAATTTTTAATTCGTCAGCGGCACTGAGAAATGCCACTAATTACCATAATTTTTTAGCTTGAATTTTTTATTCAACACCACTTAATCTAAACCAATTACTCCGTACCGACCAAGATTGAAAGTGTAAATGTTTTCAAATTTTTTCATCATAACCACGCCGACAGTTCCACTTGTCCGCCCTGATACAAGGCAGTTGCACATTGAAAGAATTACCATTTCCGTCAGATATTCTTTGCCTTTAAGGTAATAATCATTTTCCCTATCTGTATGGAATTGCGAAACAGTTTTCGTGCCTGAATAATTTATAAATTCTTTGTCAAGCATCACGCATAGGTTACCAAAAACATTTTTAGCCGTCTGCGCGATAAATTTATCTTCCGTCGCCAAAAAAATTTTGTTGCAACGCCATTCATTTAGCTTTTCAACTACTTTAGTTAAAGCGTATTCAATCGGCGGCTGGATTGGGTGTTGATAAGGTCTTGTAGCGTTATAATCAGTTCCCCTTAAATGAACGCCAAGTACGCGGTCTTCTGGCGCAAATAATTTTTTACGCAAGCTGATAATTTCTTCGTACAATTTCGGCTGAACTTTCAACAATCCAAGTTTAACTAGCATTCGCCATTCAGTAAGTACGCCGTCTTTATCGTTGAAATAGTCAGTATTACCACTTGGAAAAGAATGTGCGCCGCCGTTACTTAAAATTACGTTGTCGCCGTTGTACGCCGTTTCAAGCCCAATTCCTAGTGGCTGGCAAAAATAATATTCCCACGCATTAACTTTGCCAAGCTGTTCAGGTTCAAGGTAGGCGTTGGGATAATTTTGCATATCGACGACTGGCAACCAACCTTTCGACAGCGCGTAGCGAATATGCCCCGCAAAAACTATGTAGTTGGAGAAAAGCCCTACTAATTTATCTTGACGCCTAATGATGTAAAAAGTAGGACTGTCACTGCCCCCCCCCGTGTCGGATGTAGTGTTCGTCCCAATTTGAATCAAATCTATCCACTTAAAACTTCCTTTCTCAATCAATAAAAATTTTTTTTGACTTTAACAAAATTTTATAATCGTGTCAATCCTTACGTAAAGCGTAAAATTTTTTTCGGCGATTAAGATTAAAAAAAGTTTATCGTATAATTTTATAGAGGAGATTAAATTTTTTTAACCATTAGCCGATATTTAAATCAGATAAAAAGTTGCGAAGGTGAATAGCTATGTCCGAAAAAAATAATATAATCGCAATTCTCAACGGCGATGACACAATCAATAAAAAATCTACTAACAGTGAACAAAGTTATCTGCAAGATGAAACGTCCTACCAATACGCAGTCGGCAGTTATCCCATTGACGTTATCAAAAAATTTATCGCGTCGTTGGATACAACAAGCTTGCAAGGTGAAGCGGCGCTCGACGAAGCAGTTAAAGCTTGTTCCGATTTCGACACCGTGCAAGACGCTATCGACCAAATGATTGCTGACCTTAAATCTACCGATTCAGACACTTTCTTAACGGAAAAGTGCGGCATCATTTTAAACAATAGCGACACTGGCGCAATTACAGGTTCAGACGCTGGCGGCTCGACTACAAAAACTTCTGAATCAATCGTGCCTGAAAGTGGAACTGCCACTTACCCAACAGGAACTTCCTTTACTAAACGCGGCTTGACTGTCACTGTTCCTGAAAAATCTACGCTTACGACGGATCAACAAACGATTGTTCAAGGTCTTTACAGTTGGTGGGTGGATGAATGCCTTGATTTAATTGAGGAGTCATACGGCTTGACTTTCGACGACGACGCGACGGTTAAAACAATTAACCTTGACTTCGATTATGATCTTGGTAGCGGAACGCTTGCCGCCGTCGGCTACAACTATAATACCACAAATGGAAAAACTCAAACGATGAGTTTGTACATAAACACGAAGAACTTTTTCAAAAATCTTTCAACAACGAACGTCAACGGCTCAACGGCAAATTCCACTTTGTACCTTGACCGTACATTGGCGCACGAACTCACCCACGCTATCATGGCGGCGAAAGTTGATTATCATTCAAGCTTGCCGCTTTTCTTCAAAGAAGGCATTGCCGAACTTACACATGGCATTGACGATTTCAGAATATCGAAAATAAAAGAACTTGTCAAAAATCCTACTAAGCTGAAAAATTCTGTAGACGTTAGCTTACTCAAGGACGGTTCAACTGACAATTACGCGGGCGGTTATATTTTCCTGCGCTATCTTGCACAACAAGGCGCTGAAGTTTTAACCGATTCGTCGGTTGACAAAGAATCTATTTCCGTTTCAAACGGCGCGACGCTTTCAGGCAGTGACGATTACACATTAACTGGTAGTGGAACTTACACAATCGCGGCTGGCTACACTGGCACGATTACAATCAATACGCCGTATGCTGTCACGCTCGACGGTGCGAACGCTGGCAACTTGACGGAAGTTTTCATTAAAGTTGCGTCGACGACGACAAGCGCTAACGTGACGATTAACGATTTGCGAATTGCCAACACGTCGGACAGCGTCATTGACTACGGCGGCACGTTGGGCAGTAACCAACTTAATATTACTGGCACGCTTAACAGCTTATCGAATACAAATGATAAAGCGACTGTCAATATTGGTAGCGGCTTAATTGTAAACGGTACAGGAACGCTTAACGTTTCGGCAAGCGGCAAAGGCGCGGCGATTGGTACTGACTACGGCGAAAGTGATAATACTGGAACGTTGACTATTGGCGGCGGCACGATAACTGCAACTGCAACTGACGGCGCGGCGCTCGGTTCTGGTGCTGAAGGTTCAATCGACACGTTGACAATCGCAGGCGGCACAATTACAGTTAGTGCAACTAACAGCGGCGCGGCTATCGGCTCGGGACTTTCTGGTAGTGTTTCAAGCATTGCAATTAACGGTCAAGCAAACGTTACGGCGTCTTCATATCAAGGCGCGGCAGTTGGTTCTGGCGTTTCAGCTAGCGCAGGTACAATTACTATTAACAGTCAAGCTGATGTTACGGCAACGGCTGGGCGTTATGCGTCGGCGATTGGTGCAGGTTATGCGCCTGACGGTACAAGTTCC
>JAFSUE010000205.1 GCA_017445435.1 Selenomonadaceae bacterium
AACCAGGTGCGCAAGTATCTTTACCACAGCCGCGCTCTTCGCCTAAGTCAATGTAAATTTCCGAATCAGGTCCGCAAGGTCCACCCGTGCCAATTTCCCAGAAGTTGTCGTCCATTTTGACGATATGCGCGGGATTTAAGCCAGGCTGTTGCAACCAAATTTTTTCAGCCTCATCATCATTTGGATAAATCGACACCCATAATTTTTCTTTAGGAAGTCCGCAAACTTCGGTTAAAAATTCCCACGCCCAAGGAATTGCTTCAGCCTTGAAGTAATCGCCGAATGAAAAATTTCCCAGCATTTCAAAGTAGGTATGATGCCGCGCAGTTCTGCCGACGTTTTCAATATCGCCAGTACGAACGCAACGTTGGGAAGTTGTAATACGACGACGCGGCGGCGTAACTTTGCCAGTGAAAAATGCTTTAAACGGTGCCATACCTGCGCCAATCATTAAAAGCGTAGGATCATCTTTCGGAATAAGTGACGCGCTAGGCAGACGTAAATGTCCGTGCTTTTCCGCAAAAAAATTTAAATACGCTTCGCGAATTTCATTTCCAGTCATATATTTCAAATTATCTCCTCCAAAAAAATTTGCTACACCCTATTAACTATTAGGTGGTGTTAAATAAATAGATAAGAAAAATTTCAAGTTAAAAAATCACGGTAATTACGCGGCATTTCAGCGCCCTGTGGAGTTGGACGCGGCAAAACGTTTAAACTACTCACCACTAACCACTAACTACTAACTAAATTTGCGCCAAAAGAAAAGTAGTTCATAAATAAAAACTAAAAATTATTCGACACGCATTAACTACTTACTAACTCCGTTAAAAATTCTTCAAACGGTAAGCCGTAATTCCACTGCAAGCCTAAAATTTCTGCGTGAACAATGCACTTTGTCACGAAGTCCGCCGCTTGCCGTACAGATTCGCAAAGATTTTTCCCCTTGATAAAATTTGCCGCCACAATCGCAAAAAATACGTCGCCAGTTCCTGAACGGTCACTGCCAAGTTTTAGCGAAGTCACAATATCAAGCTTGCCTTTGTCGTAAATGAAATTTGAAATGTTCGTGCCGTCGTCAAAATCGAAAGTCACGCCAGTTATGACGACACGTCCGCCACGAGTTTTAGCCGCGATATTCGCCGCCATTGTTGCCGCATCCGAATCAGAAATTACGCCGCCATTTGGATAGGGAACGTTTAAAAGTTCGCAAGCTTCCGTAAGATTCGGCGTCACTAAGTCTGCAAACTTCAACAGTTCGCGCATTTTAAAGCACATTTCCCGCGTGTACGACGCATAAATTTTTCCATGATCGCCCATCACTGGATCAATCATCGTTGGCGCTGAAAAATTTTCTAGAAAGTTGCTAACAATTTCAATCTGCGCGGCTGACCCTAAAAAGCCCGTTGCAATTCCGTCGAAGTGCAAATTATTTTTCCGCCAACTTTCAATGTACGGTGCCATTCTGTCGGTGTAATCGTCAAGAAAATAATTTTTAAAGCCAGTGTGTACGGAAAGAATTGCAGTTGGTAACGGGCAAACTTGAACTTTCAGCGCGGAAATAATTGGCAGTTCCACCGCGATTGAACAGCGCCCGAATCCTGTTATATCGTTTATTAAAGCAATTTTTTTCATAAGCGGTAGTTTAGCAATTCAACTTCCAATCGTCAAGCTTGATTTAACGCTACAAAAAAACTCTGCATAATTTTTCTTGCAAAATTTTTAAATCAATGTAATAATTTTTATAAAATATTTCAATCAATGAATTAAAAATTTAGAATTAAAAATTTTTTAGCTGAATTGAAGGAGAAATTTAAATGACGAATCCAAAGGGACGTTTTGGAATTTTCGGCGGACAATACATCCCCGAAACTTTGATGAACGCCGTTATTGAACTTGAGGCGGCGTACGAAAAATATAAATGCGACGAAAATTTTAACGCCGAACTTGAAAAACTTTTCAACGAATACGCTGGCAGACCGTCACGTCTTTACTTCGCGGCGAAAATGTCACGCGATTTAGGCGGCGCAAAAATTTACCTCAAGCGTGAAGATTTAAATCACACTGGCTCACATAAAATTAATAACGTTTTGGGTCAAGCGTTGCTGGCGAAAAAAATGGGCAAGACGCGCTTAATTGCTGAAACTGGCGCTGGTCAACACGGCGTAGCTACTGCGACGGCGGCGGCACTTTTAAATATGGAATGCGTCGTTTTTATGGGCGAAGAAGATACCAAACGGCAAGCGCTGAACGTTTACCGAATGAAACTTTTGGGCGCTGACGTTGTACCTATTAAAAGCGGCACGGCAACTTTGAAAGACGCTGTGTCTGAAGCTTTCCGCGAATGGACGCGCAGAATTGCCGATACCCACTACTGTTTAGGTTCTGTTATGGGACCGCATCCTTTCCCGACGATTGTTCGCGACTTTCAATCGGTCATTTCACGCGAAATTAAATCTCAAACTTTATCGGCTGAAAATAAATTGCCCGACTATGTAATTGCTTGCGTAGGCGGCGGCTCAAATGCGATTGGAAGTTTTTGGCATTTCATCAACGACAAGGACGTTAAGCTAATCGGTTGCGAGGCGGCAGGGCGCGGCATTGATACTTTTGAGACGGCGGCGACGATTAGCACGGGACGTACTGGAATTTTTCACGGTATGAAAAGTTATTTCTGTCAAGATAAATTCGGCGGCATTGCACCAGTTTATTCAATTTCCGCTGGCTTAGATTATCCTGGCATTGGTCCAGAACACGCGCACCTTCACGATATTAAACGCGCTGAATACGTGCCGATAACTGATGATGAAGCGGTTCAAGCCTTTGAATATCTTTCACGTACTGAAGGAATTATTCCTGCGATTGAATCAGCTCACGCCGTTGCTTACGCGAAAAAAATTGCGCCGAATCTTTCAGCCGATAAAATTATTGTTATCACACTTTCAGGGCGCGGCGATAAAGATTGCGCGTCAATAGCTAGGTACAGAGGAGAAAATATTAATGAGTAAAATTATAAATGCCTTCACGAACGGCAAGGCTTTCATACCTTTCATAACTTGCGGCTATCCAGATTTGCAGACGACTGAAAAAACTGTTCGCGAAATGGTGAAAAATGGCGCGTCATTGATTGAATTGGGCATACCGTTTTCAGACCCAACTGCAGAAGGCGTTGTCATTCAAGAGGCGAATTTAAAAGCACTTCAAGGCGGCGTGACTACCGAAAAAGTTTTTGACTTGGTAAAAAATTTGCGGCGTGATATAAAAATTCCGCTGATTTTTATGACGTATGCCAACGTAATTTTTGGTTACGGCGCGGAAAAATTTATTTCAACCTGCGCGGAAATTGGCATTGATGGAATAATTTTGCCCGACTTGCCATTTGAGGAGAAGGAAGAATTTTTGCCAATCTGCAGAAAGTACGGCGTGGATTTAATCAGTATGATTGCGCCGACTTCAGAAAATCGCATTGCAAAAATTTCACGTGACGCGGAAGGATTTTTATATATCGTTTCAAGTTTAGGCGTCACTGGCGTTCGTAGTGAAATTAAAACTGACCTTGCGCCGATGATAAAAATTGTTCGTGACAATACAAAAGTTCCCTGCGCTATCGGTTTTGGTATTTCGACGCCTAAGCAAGCGTTTGAAATGTCACAGTTGGCTGACGGCGTTATTGTCGGTTCGGCGATAATAAAAATTTTGGCGAAGTACGGTAAAGATTCTGCGCCTTACGTTGGCGAATACGTGAAAGAAATGGTTCAAGCGATAAGCTAATTTCTTCATTCAAATTCTCCTTGCAAGCTAACCTTGAAAAAAACATTGATTTAAAAACTTTGATAAATTATAATAACCGCAATTAATAAAGAAAGTGACGGTAAGACGCCTATGTTAAACGCTGATTTGATGAGCGCACAAGATAGCGCCGCGATAAGAGGTGCACTGGTAAAGATAAAAGTTTTTGGAATTGGCGGCGGCGGTAACAGCGTTTTAAGGCGTCTTGAAGATACAACGTTCGAAGGTACAGACCTTATCGCAGTGAATACTGACTCTGGCGTCTTAGATTTTATGGGCAGTAAAAATGTCAAGGCTCTGCAAATTGGCGGCAACTTGACTAAAGGTCACGGCACTGGCGGCAACGTTTCACTTGGTGAACAGGCGGCGAAAAATGACGCTGAACGCATAAAAAATATGATGACTGGCGCTGATATGGTTTTCATAACGGCTGGCATGGGCGGCGGCACTGGTACTGGCGCGGCGCCAATCGTTGCGAAGATGGCTAAAGAACTTGGACTTTTAACCGTCGGCGTCGTCACTTTACCTTTCAGCTTTGAAGGCAAACCTAAACAACGTAAAGCGGCTGAAGGCGTCGTCAAAATGCAATCGTACATGGACGCGCTTATTGTCGTGAAGAATGATAACTTGATGAAGTTACCAGAAAATCGCGCCTTGACGATTGTTGACGCATTCCGCGCCGCTGATTCAGTTTTGATTCAAGCTATAAAATGTATCGCCGAACTTATTTTGACGACTGGAATTGTAAACGTTGACTTTGCGGACGTGACGACGATTTTTAAACAAAGTGCATCAAGTGACGCGCTTTTAGGTATCGGCAGAAGTACGGTTAGCGCGGTTAAAGCTGTTCAACAGGCGATTGAAAGTCCGCTGATTGATAGGTCGTTGGAAGGTGCGCGAGGAATTATTTTAAACATCACGGGCGACGAAAACTTAAGCTTGCATGACGTGAATGAAGCGGCAGACTTTATTTTTAAGCAGACTGCTGAAGACGTAAATTTAATTTTCGGCGTCGTCACGGACAATTCTTTAAACGGAGCAGTACAAGCTACGATTATTGCTACAAACTTTTCTGATAGCTTGGCGATGAAGTCACCGACTGTTGAGGCGCCGCGTTCTGCCGCCACTGTTTCACGCGGTTTTAATTTGGACGTGCCGCAATTCCGCGCTAGGAATGAAAGAAAAACAAATGTCATTCCTGCGTTTTCACTTTTCAATTCAAGAAACAATGACGATGACAATAAATAATTTTTCAAGCTTTGACAGACTAAAACTTTTAATTGGCGACGAAAATTTTTTAAAATTAAGCGTGTCGACCGTTGCAATTTTCGGTATCGGCGGCGTTGGTTCATTCACCGTTGAAGCGCTGGCAAGGTCAGGCGTTGGACATTTAATTTTGATTGACAAAGATAATATCGACGTGACGAACATTAACCGCCAAATTCACGCGCTGAACTCCACCGTTGGGCAGTCGAAAGTTGAAGTTATGCGCAGTCGAATTTTGGATATAAATCCCGCCGCGAAAGTTGACGCCGTACAGAAATTTTATCTGCCGAATGAAAGCGCCAACGATTTTTTTATTTGCAACTATGATTATGTTGTCGACGCGATTGACACGATTAGCGCGAAAATTAATCTTGCCGTCGAATGTCAACGCAGAAATATTCCGCTAATCAGCAGCATGGGCGCGGGAAATAAGCTTGACCCAACGCGCTTTAAAGTTGCCGACATTTATAAAACGTCTGTCGATCCCGTCGCTAAAGTTATGCGGAAAAAGTTGAAAGAGTTGGGCGTAAAAAGTTTGAAAGTCGTTTATTCTGATGAAGTTCCCCGCGCAGTTGAAAATAATTTTGCTGAAAAGATTATCGGTTCAACGGCGTTTGTACCGTCCGTCGCTGGATTGATTATCGCCGCCGAAGTTGTGAAAGATTTAGTTAGCAGTTAAGTCGTGTTGAATAAATTTTTTCAATAAAAAATCGTCGAGCCAATGAGTTCGACGACTTTTTATTTTGCGCTAGAAAATTATCGTTAGAAAGTTTGCAGTGGATCTGCACCGTACTGATTGTAACCGTCAGTTCCCTTCGCAAATAACAGGTACAAGCCGAAAAAGAAATCTACAATCGGAATTAACATAATCAGCACCCAAAGTCCGCCTTTGTCCAAGTCATGCAGTCTTTTAATAATTAACGATACA
>JAFSUE010000206.1 GCA_017445435.1 Selenomonadaceae bacterium
GCAAAACGGCAATGAACGTTACAGCGACTACAGATTCTGGTACGATTCACAACGCGACGTTATGCGCTTTTCAAATGACAGCGGCTACAGCGGCATTGCCAATCGCTACGAAACGCCGATTGAATGGGAAATGATTCAAGTTATTAGAAATTATTAAAGGCTTTAATTTTTTAGGGATGTGATATTTATGAATGAAAGTAAAGTTTTTGATGATGAAAGCAAAGCATTTGCCGAAGATTTTATCGCTCAACTTAAGCGTGAAGGCGTGGTCTTCAAAAAATCTGATAAAGATCCGTCGTACTACGAAGAAATTTCCAAAAAAAATGTAGAAGATTACAATAAACTTTTGGAAACGGGCATTGTTGATTTGTTGCTTAAGGTTTAGTGAGGCAAATTTATGTATACTATTTTTGATGAAAATTTTGACGATGAATTTATTAACGAGTTTAATGAAACAGACCTTTACAATTTCTTTAGCCAGCTTAAACGTCAGGCGCAAAATTTTCTTTACAATTCCAAAATGCCGCCAGAAATTTATTTGAACGCTACGATTTACGCGCATTGTTGCCGCAACATCATTGCTGACTTGGCGAAATTCCGTCACCTTCAAGTTTTAACGTCTGAAGACAATGTAAAACTTAACGCTTACACGGCGGCTTGGTGGATTAGGCGCAAACCTTTTCAGCACAAAGATAATTGCTCAAAAAAATTTTTGTACGTGAATGAATCCTTCGCCGCTACGCTTTTGTTTCAAGCAAGCCACTTGTACGACAAAACTACTGGACAATACACGGTAAGTAAAGATAAGCTTGCCGCTATTGCGCGTCAACTTATGAACTATTTGAAATTTCAGCAAGTAACTTCGCAGTCTTTAGAATTATTTTTGAATGGATTAAATTTTTGAAGGAAGTTTTAATGGAAAAGATGACTTATAAAGATTCGGGCGTCGACATTGACGCGGGCAACGAATCAGTTAAACTTATAAAAGACGCGGTCAGAGCGACGTACCGCGAAGAAGTTTTAGGCGATTTAGGCGGATTTGGTGGACTTTTCGCGCTTAAAAATTATGAAGAGCCGATTTTAATTTCAGGCACGGACGGCGTTGGTACAAAGTTAAAAATTGCCTTCCGCCTCAATAAACACGATACGATTGGGCAGGACGCCGTTGCAATGTGCGTGAATGATATTCTTGTACAGGGCGCGGAGCCGCTCTTTTTTTTGGACTACTTAGCAGTCGGCAAACTCAATCCCGCGCAGGTTGCTGAAATTGTCGGCGGAGTTGCAAGAGCTTGTAAAGCGTCAGGTTGCGCATTAATCGGCGGCGAAACGGCAGAGATGAGCGGCTTTTATCCAAATGGCGAATATGACATTGCAGGATTTGCAGTCGGCGTCGTCGAGAAAAAATCGCTGATAACATCTGCGCGGGTCAAACTTAGCGACGTGTTAATTGGTCTGCCGTCAAGCGGTCTGCACTCAAACGGTTTTTCACTTGTACGGAAAATTATTTTTGAACGTAAAAATTTCACGGGCAACGAATTTATTCCCGAACTTGGCAAAACTATCGGCGAGGAACTTTTAACGCCAACGCGGCTTTACCCGTCAATTTGTTTGCCGCTTATAAAAAAGTTTGGCGAAAAAATTCACGGTATGGTTCACATTACAGGCGGCGGCTTTTATGATAACATTCCCCGCGCTTTACCAGAAAATTTTGGCGCGGAAATTGACGCGAACAGTTGGACAGTACCGCAAATTTTCAAGCTGATTCAAAGTTGGGGCAATGTCGATTGGCGCGAAATGTTTAGAACGTTTAACTGCGGCGTCGGAATGGTTTTAATCGTCGATGAAAATTCTGTTGACGAACTTGCAACGTACCTTGACGCGGCTGGCGAAACTTTTTATAAAATTGGGCGCGTCGTCGAAGGTAACGGCGTGAAAATAATTAATAATTAAGAATTAAAAATTAAGAATTAAGACTTTAATTGAGAATTTGAAAATTTTAAAAGATAAATTTGAGGTGCTGAATGACTAAATTAGCTGTTTTATGTTCAGGACGCGGCACGGACTTACAATCTATAATCGACGCCATACAACGCGGCGAACTCAACGCGGAAATTTCAATCGTACTTACTGACAAGCCGAACGTTATGGCGCTGGAACGTGCTGAAAAGGCTGGCATTAAAAATCTTTGCGTCGACAGAAAAAAATTTGCTAGCCGCGCAGATTTTGAATCGGAACTTTTAAAAAATCTTGAAGGCGTTGACTTGGTAGTTTTGGCAGGCTTTATGCGAATTTTAAGCCCCGACTTTGTGCGACGTTATGAAGGGCGATTGATGAATATTCACCCGTCACTTTTACCCGCATTTCCTGGCGCTCATGCACACCGTGACGCGCTGAATTACGGCGTAAAAGTTTCTGGCTGTACAGTTCACTTTGTCGACGAAGGCACGGACTCTGGACCGATAATTTTACAAGCCGCCGTTGAAGTTCACGAAGGCGACACGGAAGAAACTTTATCTGCGCGGATTTTGGAGCAGGAACATATCATTTACCCTAAGGCAATAAAACTTTTTGTCGAAGGCAGATTAAAAATTGTTGGGCGTCAAGTCATTATTAATTAGGAATGCTTAATGCGTAATGCGTAATGAATCCTACAAGCTACAATGGAGGGTTGAAAATGAACGAAGTTAAAATTAAAAAGGCGTTAATCAGCGTGTCGAACAAATTGGGCGCAGTTGAGTTAGCGCGGTCGTTGCACAAATGCGGCATCGAAATTATTAGCACTGGCGGCACTATGAAGGCAATTCGTGCGGCTGGCGTACCTGTAACTTACGTCAGCGATTTGACGGGCTTTCCTGAAATTATGAATGGACGCGTTAAGACGTTAAATCCTAAAATTCACGGCGGCATTTTGGCTGTACGTGACAATCCCGAACACGTCAAGCAAATGGAAGAAAATGGCATTGCGCCGATTGATATGGTTGTCGTCAATCTGTACCCTTTCAAGTCGACTATTCGTAAAGCTAACGTCACACTTGCGGAGGCGATAGAAAATATTGACATTGGCGGACCTGCTATGATTCGTGCGGCGGCGAAAAATTTTAAATACGTCACAGTTGTCACCAATCCCGACACTTACGAAGAAATTGCCAAGATGATAGCTGAAACTGGCGGCGTTGACTACGACACGCGCTTAAAACTTGCGACGGAAGCTTTTGCACATACCGCCGATTACGATTTGATGATTACTGATTACCTTTCCAAAGTTGAAGTTTAAAAGTAGAATAGCTATGAACATAAAAAAATTTATAAATAATTGGTACAATATATCGGTAGGGTTTGCCGTTGTGAGTGCGTTAATTGCAATTTTCTTTGTAGACGATATGACGACTAAGTTATTATGGGGCTCAATCGCCATATTATTTTTACATTTCTTTGAAGAATTTGGATTTCCAGGCGGCTTTCCGTTAATGGGAATGAAAATTTTAATGAACAGCAAGGAAAAAGATTCGACGAAGTGGAATTGCGATAATTTAAATTCATTGTTCGGCAACTAGGGATTTCTTTTTTTCCTGTACATATTGCCGCTGATTCTTCCCGACGTAAGATTTTTAACTTTAGCCGCTATGATGATTTTATTTGCTGAACTTTTAATGCATTTAATATTGTTTAACGTAAAACAGAAAAGCATTTACAATCCCGGCTTTATCACGGCAATTTTTGGAATCACGCCGATAGGAATTTATTACTTTGCAAATGTTTATGACGGCAATTTATTTGTGTGGTACGACTTCATAATTGCGGTTTTATACTTTATTGTCATCTTTTGGTTCAGTTTCCGTTCACCATTGTATTGGGGACTTGGCAAGTTGAAAGGTTACGCGTTGACGCGTCGTTCGGCTTACGGTTTAGCGGCGCTTTGAATGTGAAAATTTAAAATGTAAATTATGGTTAGAACAATTTTTAGCTA
>JAFSUE010000207.1 GCA_017445435.1 Selenomonadaceae bacterium
AGTAAAGCAACAATCATTGCAGAAATATTTCCGCCGCATTGAAAAGCAACGGTCATGGGGTGATAAATGTATTCGACGCCAGATTTATCGGTTTGCCCTTCGTGCGCGATTTTGGCAAGCTTAAATGCCTGTCTGATTCGTGAAATTTTATGTTGCTCAAAAATTTTTTGCAAAATTGCCAGCTGATAAATTTTTATGTCAGGTGATTCAGTTCCCAATGTTCCAAGCGCAATATTTTTATTCAAGCCGTGATAGTCACTGCCGCCGCTTATCAAAAATTTATTTTCCCGCGCAGATTCAGCCAAAAATTTTTCCTGTTCATTCGTGTAGCGTGAATAGTAGCACTCAAGCCCTTGTATACCCAAGTTGTAAAGTTCATGAAGACGCGCTTTAAATTCATCTTGTGAAAGAATCGGTTCACCTTCGCCGCCGAGTGGATGAGCCCAAACTGCAATTCCGCCTGAATTTTTAACGGCTTTAATGACGGACGCCGCGTCTTGCCTTGCACTACCAACGCTACATTTTCGCAGGTCTTTATAAAGTTGGTCTTTATCAAAGCCGAACTTCTGCGCGGCAAAATTTACAATGTGCGGCTTGCCGACAATATTAGACTTGCAAATTTCGGCAATGTCATCTTCAGAAAAAGTTATGCCGTACTTTTCACTAAGATATTTTAAGCGCTTTTCAAACTGAACTTTCCGAAGTTCACTTCCATTGCGCAGGAGCATTTGAAATTCTTCATTATCGGCATTGAAAAAGTACGCTAGAATGTGACACTTGACGCCGTCAGCTGTCTTGCAGGAAAATTCTACGCCGTTAATAAAAAAAATTTTATCTGAAATATCAGCTGGCAACTTTTCAATACCTGCAATGGTGTCATGATCAGTAAGTGCAAAAATTTTAATGCCGTCTTTACGTGAAATTTTTTCAACAATTTCTTTTGGGCTGTCCGTACCGTCAGAAGCCGTGCTGTGTATGTGCAAGTCAATGAACATTTTCATTATTTCCAATCTTATCTGCGTTTATTTATCAAGCCATTGTATTTTAAAATTTTTGTCGGTAGTTGTCAAAAATTTTTATCCGCACCGATAGTAAAACCGCATTTTGTAATAATTGGCGTCGTGATGTTCAAACTTTAATTTTAATTATTATATGGACACTAAAAACTTTTTCATTTATACTTCGCTAAAATATTAATCGAAGGCGTGATAATTATAAAAAAGTTTTTTTACAGAAATTTAAAAATCCTACTCTTAATTGGCGTAGGATTTTTAATCTTTATTGAACTTTGGCAGATTATAAGTTTTCGCGTACCCAACGAACTAAACGCGGAATTATCTGCGCGGCTGTTGAAAGTCGAAAATGAACGTGACGAATTAAAATTAAAACTAAGTGAGGCTGAAAAAATTTCTAAAGTTGATTCCGCAGATTTAATCGCCGATTTAAAATTTCAAGCCTGTTTAACCGCTTTAATCGGTGAAGGCGTAATGATAAAGATGAGGGACAGCGAAAAAGTTGCGTCTAATGGTGAAAATCAAAATACATACGTTATTCATGACGACGATTTATTGCGCGTAGTAAATGAATTGCGGGCAGCTGGTGCAGAAGCTATCGCGATTAACGGTCAACGTTTAACGGCGTTAAGTGAAATTCGTTGCGCAGGTCCAACGCTTTCAGTAAACAATATCCGCTCATCTGCACCGTTTGAAGTTAGCGCGATTGGCGATAAAAAAACTTTGCAAAATGCTATTACAATGCGCGGCGGCGTCGCTGAAACGTTAAAAGTATGGGGAATTATCGTTGAAGTTGACGCACTCGACGAAGTTTATATTCCGCCGTACAAAGGCGAAGTTCCCCACGTCTACGCTAAAGTTAGTGAGTAGGAATTA
>JAFSUE010000208.1 GCA_017445435.1 Selenomonadaceae bacterium
CAGGTCGCGCCGCACCTAGTCTTCTTGATAAAGTTATGGTTGATTATTACGGCACGTCCACGCCCGTCAATCAAATTGCTAACGTCACAGTTCCTGAACCACGTATGCTTATGATTAAGCCTTACGATAAAGGCTCACTCAAAGATATTGAACGCGCTATTCAAAAATCTGATTTAGGCTTGACGCCAAATTCTGACGGTATCGCAATTCGTCTTGCCATTCCTCAACCTACGCAGGAATGTCGCAAGGAACTTGTCAAAGTCGTCAATAAAAAGGCGGAAGAATCAAAAGTTGCTATGCGTAATATTCGCCGCGATGCTAACGAAACTATTAAAAAACTTGAAAAATCTAAAGAAATTACTGAAGACGATCGAAAAGAAAGTCAAGATAAAATCCAAAAACTTTTAGACAAATATATCAAACTTGTTGACAGCACAAAAACTACTAAAGAAAAGGAAGTCATGGAAGTTTGAGTGTGGAAGATGAACTTTTAAAGCGCGTTGATAAGTCAAAGTTGCCGCGTCACGTCGCTATAATTATGGATGGCAATGGGCGTTGGGCAAGTTATCGCGGACTTTTACGTAGCGCGGGACATTCTGCTGGCGTTAAGACGCTGAAAAAAATTTTAACCGTCGCCGTCAATATCAACTTGGAGGCGTTGACTGTTTACGCTTTTTCTACGGAAAATTGGAAACGTCCGCACAGTGAAGTTGATTTTCTCCTGCATTTATTTTCCGAATACCTTGAAAAGGAAAAACGCGAAATGCACGAAAAAAATGTTCAGCTACGTTTTCTTGGGCGCATTGAAGAATTTTCAGCTGGCATTCAAAATCAAATTCGCGACGCTACAACGCTGATGAAAAATAATACTGGCGTCAAGTTCAACATTGCGGCGAATTACGGCGGGCAAGATGAAATTTTACGTGCCGCGCAGAAGTTAGCGTCTAAAGTTTCAATCGGAAAAATTTCTACCCGCGATATTGACGCGGAACTTTTTGAAAGCGAACTTGATACGCACGGCTTGCCGCCAGTCGATTTGCTGATACGTACAAGCGGCGACATGCGAATCAGTAACTTTCTACTTTGGCAGGCGGCGTATGCTGAACTTTGGTTTACCAATACGCAATGGCCCGAATTTTCCCCTGAAGAATTTGTCGATGCGCTGAATAATTTTGCTAATCGTGATAGACGATTCGGCGGCTTAGGTAGTTAATAAAACCTAAAAGCTAATCCCTAAAAGATACAATGGAAAGGCGGGAATTTGTTATGAGCGAAAAAAACTTTTTTATTGAAAGTGCCTTTGGCGAAGTTTACGCGGGAACTTTTTTTGCGGACGATTTCCCAAAAAGTTCCAAAAAAGATTCTAAAAAAAATCGTGACTACTCAACTGTCGACGCGCAAATTAACGAAGCAACGTCAAAAGTTCGTATGCCGACTGATGTTGAAGTAAGCCAGCAAGTCACGGGCAAGCTTAATTCAATGTACGCGCTAAACGGCAATTTAGGTAGCATTAGCGTTATGTCAGCTCCAACTTTTAACGGCGCAATTTTAAGCGGCATTTGAAAATATTTTTTATTCCATAAAAAACGCGGTAGCCAGTCTTCGTGATTGACTACCGCATTTTTTAATTAAGAATTACGCATGAAAACATAAATTCTTAATTCTACATTCTTAATTCTTAATTATTTTTACCCTCTAGTTTCCTGCGCTACAAGTTTATCTGCGCCGTAACGTTTTCTAAGTGTCGGCTTTTCAATCTTGCCAGTAGCATTGCGCGGAATATCGGCGAAAATAATTTTTTTCGGACGCTTATAACGCGGCAATTCAAGGCAGAATGTATTAATCTCCTCTTCAGTGCAAGTCATACCGTCTTTAATTTCAACAATCGCCGCGCTAATTTCGCCCAGCCGTCTGTCAGGCAAGCCGATAACTGCAACGTCTTTAATTTTGTCGAACTTGTGGAGGAAGTCTTCAATTTGCACGGGATAAATATTTTCGCCGCCGCTGACGATAACATCTTTCTTCCTGTCGACAAGGAAAATAAATCCGTCTTCGTCTTTGTATGCCATATCGCCAGTTAAAAGCCAATCATCTTTCAAAACTTCCGCCGTAGATTTTTCATCGTTATAGTAGCAAGTCATCACGCCAGGACCTTTAACGCATAATTCGCCAACGTCGCCTTGCTTAACTTCGACGCCATTTTCATCAACAATCTTGCATTGCCAACGATAACCAGGAATGCCGATAGCGCCAACTTTATGAATATTTTCCAATCCCAAATGTACGCAACCAGGTCCAGTTGATTCGGACAAGCCGTAGTTTGTATCGTACTCGTGATTCGGAAAATATTTTTTCCAGTGCTTAATCAAACTCGGCGGAACAGGTTGTGCGCCAATGTGCATTAATCGCCACTGTGAAAGTTCATAGTCAGAAAGTTTTACTTTGCCGCTGTCCAACGCGTCAACAATATCTTGAGCCCAAGGAACTAAAAGCCAGACGATTGTACAATGTTCTTTCGACACGGCATCCAAAATAATTTCAGGCTTTGTACCTTTCAGCAAAACTGCGCGGCTACCAGCAACTAAACTTCCCATCCAATGAAATTTTGCGCCAGTATGATAAAGCGGCGGTATGCACAAAAAGCAATCGTCACGTCCAGTAAGATGATGTTTCTGTTCCATTTGCGCGGCTTGAGTCAAACTTTGATGTTTATGTAAAATTGCCTTAGGAAATCCCGTCGTGCCAGATGAAAAATAAATTGCGCCAAAATCGTCGTCGGTAATTTCTTCAACGTTAGGCTTTGTACTCGGGCAATTTTCAACAAGTAAATGATAACTTTCGGCGAAGGTTGGGCAGTTATCGCCAACGTAAATTAAAAGTCTGCCGTGAGATAATCTTTCGGCGTTAGTTTCAATTCTGCCGATAAATTCAGGACCAAAAATAATTACGTCGACTTGTGCCAGTTCCGCGCAGTACAAAATTTCTTTCGCGTCGTAGCGGAAATTGAACGGTACGGCAATAGCGCCCGTCTTCAAGATGCCGAAATAAATCGGTAACCAGTCAAGGCAGTTATACATAATGATAGCAACTTTGTCGCCTTTCTTAACGCCGCGCTCCAACAAAAAGTTTGCGCAACGGTTAGCCTTTTCATTGAAGACGTGCCAAGTAATTTCTCTGCGGTACGGCTGGAAACGATCTGATTCAATCAAGCTAAATTCTTTCCAACTCATACGGCGTCCGTCATGTTCGGCGGGATTTAATTCTACAAGCGCAATTTCATCACCGTACAATTTGGCGTTGCGCTCTAAGTATTCCATAACTGGCAATAAATTCTACCTCCATTTTAGCTTTTAGGTGTCAGCTTTCAGACTACTAACTATAATTTTAAAATTATTTTATTCAATCCTTCTTCGTAGACGTGCGAATATTCTTTGACGCTCTTTCTCAAAATTATCACGCTTAAATTTGCTTCAAAATTTTCGTCATCGTCTTCAACGTCGAAAGGATTATAATTTCTTCCTGCGCAGATTAAATTCAACTGCGAAGTACCATCAGCTTCGTTGTACGTTACGTCAACGGCGATTGAAATTGTGTCGTCGTCATCATAACAACCCGCCATCATCGTATAAATTGATTCTTCACAACAAAGTTGCAACCTTTGCGCGTACTTCGTCTTAAGCCCATATTTTTCAGTGAAATTCCAAATTCTGCCTTGCATTTCCAGCAAGTCAAAATCGCGTTCGCAAATTTCGTAATGGAAATTTTTTTGTCGCTGAATGAAGGCAATAGTTTTGTCACGTCGCGGATGTTCAAAAATTTCTTCAGGCGTACCCTGTTCATAAATTCCGCCGTCCGCAAAAAATAAAATTTTCGTGCCAACTTCACGCGCAAAATTCATTTCATGCGTAACAATAATCATGGTCAAATTTCTTTTCGCCAACATACGAATGACGGCTAAAACTTCGCTAACCATTGTGGGATCAAGTGCGCTTGTCGGTTCGTCGAAAAGAATAACTTTAGGATTCATCATCAAACTTCGACAAATGGCAATACGTTGTTGCTGTCCGCCAGATAAAACGTCGGGGTATGAATTTGCCTTCGTGGACAAGCCAACTTGCGCTAAAAGTTCAGCGGCTTTTTTTTCAGCTTCAATTTTCGGTATGCCTAAAAGTTTTATCGGCGCGATACAAAGATTTTCCATGACGGTCATATTTGTGAAGAGATTAAATTTTTGGTAAACCATGCCCATACTTCGCCGAATTGTATCAATATCGCAGTCGGGCGCAGTAATTTCTTGACCGTCGATAAAAATTTTTCCAGCGTCAGGCAATTCCAAAAGTTCAATGCAACGTAAGAAAACACTTTTCCCGCAACCAGAGCCGCCGATAATTACGACGCGTTCGCCTTGTTCAATAGAAAAATCTATGCCGCGCAAAACTTCAAGTTCGCCGAAAGATTTTTTCAGCCCGTGAATTTCAATCAAACTCAATGCAAAATTTCCTTTCGTGGAAACATTCCAGCGAATTATAAAGTATCAATGCAAAAACTTCAACAAAATTTTGTAACGGTACGAACTAGAAAAATTTCGTGAAAAAATTTTTTTGAAAAGGGGGTTGACAAAAGATAAAAGGTGTAGTATCCTATGCAAGCTGATTCGCTCAGGACTCCTTGAAAACTGAACAATGTTTTTGCTAGTGCAGGTCTTTTTACAAGACATTTTTATCTCAGAGTTAGATCGAACTCATATTTTTTGGAGAGTTTGATCCTGGCTCAGGACGAAC
>JAFSUE010000209.1 GCA_017445435.1 Selenomonadaceae bacterium
CATAATTTTTGTGGATTAAATTCCAAAGTTTTGTGATATTTTTTTGGGAGGTAATGTTATGCCGTTAATTAAAACTACTGCTATGTTCAAAAAAGCTCACGAAGGCGGCTTTGCAATCGGCGCGTTCAACGTGAACAATATGGAAATCGTACAGGGTATTACTAGCGCAGCGGCGGAGCTCAATTCTCCAGTTATTCTTCAGTGCTCGGCAGGCGCAAGGAAATATGCAAATTCCCGTTATCTCGTTCATCTCGTCCGTGCAGCTCTCGAAGTCAACGACATTCCGATCGCGTTGCATTTGGATCATGGTCCTGACTACGCAACCTGCAAATCTTGTATCGATGACGGTTTCACCTCCGTTATGTTTGACGGCTCACATTATTCCTTTGAAGAAAATATCGCAAAGACGAAGGAAGTTGTTGAGTACGCGCACGCCCATAACGTAGTTGTTGAAGCTGAACTTGGACAGTTGGCTGGCGTTGAAGATGATGTTAGCGTTGACGCTGATAAAGCTCACTACACCAAACCTGAAGAAGTTGAAGAGTTCGTAAGCAAAACTGGCGTTGACTCACTGGCAATCGCTATCGGCACAAGTCATGGCGCTTTCAAATTCACTCCTGAACAATGCACCCGCAACCCTGAAACAGGCGTTCTTGAACCACCTGAACTTCGTTTCGATATTCTTGCTGAAATTGAAAAGAAAATTCCAGGTTTCCCGATTGTTCTGCACGGCGCGTCTTCAGTAGCTCCGCAGTACGTCAAAATCATCAACGACAATGGCGGCAAACTTAGTGACGCTGTAGGTATTCCTGAAGCCCAACTCCGCAGAGCGGCTAAATCGGCAGTTTGCAAAATTAACATTGACTCCGACCTTCGCCTTGCAATGACGGCTGGCATTCGTGAACACTTCATGGCGCATCCTGAACATTTCGATCCTCGCCAATACATTGCTCCTGGTCGCAACTACATTGCTGAACTTGTAAAACATAAGATTCGTGAAGTACTCGGCTCTGAAGGTAGCGCTCCTGGCATTATGGAATTGGTCAATCAGTACTAATCGAAAATTTTTTCGTCTACGTTAGACGGTAAAAAAATCCTCCGTTGAGGTTCTCTCGATTGGAGGATTTTTTTATTGTAGTTGATAGAATTTTTTTAGATTTTTTTTATTGATAAACTTCTTTTGGCGCAAAAGCATTATCCTTGCGCCCCTTTTTTAATTTGAGTAATTCTACAATTTTTTCGTGATACGAATTTTATCAATACGCGCCCTGTCCATTTTCATAACTTCAAAGTGCAAGCCGTTCCAATCGTACGTTTCACCAACTTTTGGAATGTAGCCGAAAAGCGAAGTTAGAAAGCCGCCCATCGTCTGAAAATATTCGTGCGCCTCCTCTGGCAACGTCTCAATATTAAATTCTTCTTTGAAGTCGTCAATATCGCAAAGTCCGTCGACAAGGTAAACGTCATCTTTCTGCACAATTTTATTTTCACGCGGCTGCTCTGCGTCATTCATTCCAACAATTTCCCCTGCAATGTCGTCAAGCGTCACAAGTCCAATGACGCCGCCATATTCATCATTGACAATCGCCGCTGAATCGCCACTAGCTTTGAACTTTTCAACTATGCGGAAAATATCCATTGTCCGCGTGACGAAGACAGGACGCTTTAAAAGATTTTCCAAATTAATTTTTTCATTAGGCTTTAAATCTAAAACGGCATTCAATAAATCTTTCGCGTAAATCACGCCTAAAAGTTCGTCTAAACTTCCCTTCGCCACAAGAAAAATTGTTTGGTCAGTCTCACGAATGATTTTCAAATTTTTTTCCACGCCGTCAGAAATGTCAAGCCAGCGCATATGAATTCGCGGCGTCATCAAGGCGTAGGCAGTCTCATCGCTTAAGTGAAAAATTTTGTCTACGGCTTCTCGTTCAAACTGTTCAAAAGTTCCGTCCTCCGTACCCTGTTCAATTAAATCTTTTACTTCATCTTCCGTAACAGTATCCGTCGGCTCTGTATTAATTCCCAGTAGCATCATCATAGCGCTTGAAATTTTGTTGAATAGAAAAACAAATGGCGTCATTAATGTGACAATAATGTTAATACTTTTATGATGATTAATCAGAAAATTTTCTGGCGACTGTTGAGCAGTGCGCGTCGGTAAAAATCTGCCGAATAAAATCATTATGAAGGTCACGACTGCAAAGGCAATTATCAGCGAAAAAATTTCTGCCTGCGCGAAAAAATTTATCTGCTGAAAAATTAATTTAGCAAGTAAGATTGAAGTTAAGCCCGCTAAAATACCTGCAACGGTCGTCCCAATCTGCGCGGTGGATAATGGCTTAGTTGGTGACTCAAAAATTTTTAACGCGGCTTGTGCGTTTAAATCGCCGTCCTGCGCTAACTTTTCAAGTCTGCCGTGCCGCCCTTCATTCAATGCCGTTTCCATTAATGAAAAATAGCCGCTCCCAATCGCTAAAAAAATTATCAGCGCGAGCGGCAAAATTGACGCGGTCAAAAA
>JAFSUE010000210.1 GCA_017445435.1 Selenomonadaceae bacterium
GCAAAGCCAAATTATGAATAGACACCGCGCGAAATAAGTACAGGAGGTATAAAATATGTCGTGGGTAAAAGAGGCATTAGCGCCTACAATTTTTTCACATACAACGCCAGACACTTTGAAAAATGCAGTTGCTAAGAATAACGAACAAAATAAACAACAGCCGGGTTTCCTTGAATCAACGGCAAAAAATGCGTGGTATAGCGGACAAAATGTAATTGGGTTAGGTTTAACTGCACTAGGCGAATTAGGATTATCTAATCAGCAAGAAAAAGTTCCGTCAGACGATAAATTAAAAAACGCCGCTAACCTTGCTTTAGACGCGTCGTCAAAATTTCGCCCAGACCCACTTGGTACAATAGGAAATTTAATAGGATTTGAAAATATTCGTGATTATGGCGTTGAAATGTCACAAAATGCGCAAAGTGCAATGCAGGATGTTGTTACAAGACCAGAATATCAAAGTAAAGGATTTTTAGATAGAGTAACTGACACGAATTATTTAACCGATCCTCGTGGGCTTACAGCTGATATGGCGTCAGGTTTAGGAAGTTCAGTACCGTTTATTTTAGGAAGTTTAGGTTTATCGCGATTTGCGCCGAGCGTTGGTGGTTCGTTAGCAATGAGATTAGCCGCGCCAATGGTAACTAGAGGGGGAACTTTAGGCAGAATAGGTTCAGGATTTTTGCGGGCGGCAAATACTAAAGCTGGCAACATTATCGGCACAACTTTAAAATCTACTGCGCCATACGCGGCAATTCTTTCACCACTTGAGGCGATAGCCAATGCTGGCGAATTGTACGAAGATTTGAAGGCTAGAGGATTTAACGACGAAGAAATTGCAAGGTTAATGCGCGGTAGTATCATTGAAGAAATTCCGATTAATTTTGCAGAAGGATTGTTAGAAGGTAACGTACTTTTCGGCAAAGGTTTAGGGCTTGTCGGTAAAAATGCGCGTCAAAGGTTAGCAGGCAACGCAGGAAATATGGCGCTTGAAATGCTGGGCGAATATTATCAGGAAGGCGCACAAACAGGCAATACGAATAAATTTTTAGGTCGTCCGTATACACCAGTTAGCGATTATCTTGGAAATTTGGCGACTACAGGAACGCCATTTGCTACACAAGACGAAATAAGCGCGGCGGCGGCAGGTGCAATCGGCGCAATTCCAATGGGCGCAGGTGGAACTGTTTATCATACCGTTATGGACAAAGATGTTAAGCCAAATAATGTTGAAGTTTACGATTGGGCGAAAAACATTTCAGGAAACGCGATGTCGGATGAAACATATAACAATATTGTACGCGAGGCACAAAGTCAAGGCGTACCTGTTCAGTTGGCGTTGGCGGTAGCGAATCAAGAAAGTAGAGGTATTCAAGATTCAGTAAGTCCTGCTGGCGCGTTGGGCGTAATGCAACTTATGCCCGAAACTGCAAAAAATTTAGGCGTCGATCCATACAATGAAGTTGAAAATATTCACGGCGGTGTTAAATATCTCAAGCAGATGTTGGACAAATTTAACGGCGATTATGAATTAGCGTTAGCGGCGTACAATGCAGGACCAGACGCCGTGACAAAACACAACGGCATTCCGCCTTATTCTGAAACTCAAAATTCCGTAAAAAGTATAAATGAATTTTTAAATAGTAGTCCGAATTTCAGCGGCAATTTTTATGAAGATGATGAAGAAGAAACAATCCCTTCAGATTTTGCCGAAGGGCGATATTGGATAAGACAAAATAACGGTGTAAGTTATGAAGGTGCGCAACCGCAAACTACGGATGCAATGTACGCGCTTAGTAAGTGGTTTTATGAAAAGACGGGCAAGCCGTTAGTAGTATCAGCCGTGACGAATGGCAGTCACGCGGACGGCGAACATAGCCATAAAAACGGCTGGAAATTTGACATACACGACGGCGGCAGTGGTGCAGAAGGCACATTGTTCACTGATGATTTTCAAAAAGGATACCTGCTTGATGAATTTGTAAAGTACGGACAAAGTTTAGGCTTAGGAATGAACGTTGAAAGTTTAGGTACGGGCAATGTTCACATAGACGTAGCGGTAGACGGTACGCAGTGGACGGGCGAACTTGCAGGACACAATTTTGGCGGCTATAAAGGTTTAAAATCTACAAATAGAAGTACAGTTGCCGCGCCAACTTCAACTGCAGATGACGGCGATTCACTGATTGACGGCATAATTAAAAATCTTTTAACGTCCGAGTCAAATGCAACGCCAACTTTTGACGTGACACAGGATAGAAAACTTGAACAAGCTATCTTTCCTATGTTCGTGGAAAATGCGAAAAACACGTTGGAAGGTGACGACGCGGCGGCATTTTTAAATTTCCTTGAACAAAATAAAATGTTGAAGGATGACGGCACTTTCAAAAATTCTAAGGGTAACCGTGAAAAGTTGCGTCAAGAATACGCGGAGGAAATTTCAGAATTTGGGCAAGCAAAAGTTGATGAACGCTACAATCAATTTATGCAGAATCAAAAATCAGCTGACGAAAAAATTAGAAGTGCATTTGAAAAAATTGTTCAGCAGGAAGAAAATGAAGGCAATCCAGACGCTACAAAACACCGTGCAATATTGCAGAACGGTCAAGTTGGCGCAATGGAACAATTCTTGAAAAATGCGGGAATAAATTTTGATACGCCAGTTGAAACTGAATCAGAAGTTGTAAATTCTGCAGACGGTTGGCAAAAATTTTCGCCAGAAAATCAAGCAAGATTGGCACAATATTTGAAGGAAGAATTGGAAAGTGAAGGCGCATTAGATGAAAATTTAGGCATTGCGCTTGATAATGGCAACCAACAGGCGATAGGTAACGCGTTAGAAATTTTCCGCGAAATTCAGCGAAATAAACCAATTCAGCAAATTTTGAGCGCTGACGAAGAAAGTTTGAGTGACGATGCTAAAAAATTCCGTGAAAAATATTTAGAAATGCAAGATAGAATTCAGCGAATAGAAAATTCACGTGTCAATTTAGAAGCTACGATGAAAAATAATGAATCTGAAAGTGAAGTTGTGCCTTACTTTGAGGATAAACGGCAACTTGAACTTGCTACTAAAAATTTAGAGACAGCGCGTGCAGAGTTGGAAAAGTTGACGCCGCCGAAAAATATAAATCGTGTATCGGAAAGTGAACAACTTGAAAATGAAATGCAGGAACATTCACGCACGATTAACGCGTTGAAAAGTCGAATTGATGATATGGGTGAGCCTACGGACGAAAAATCTTTGCGTCGTCGGAATAAATTGATACGTGAATTGAAATCGACGTTGGATAAACAAGATGCCGCGATAGAGCGTTACGACGAATTAAATGACGCGGGAAAAATTTGGCGCGAAGATGCGGCGTTAAATACAAATTCGCCGAACGAATTATTAAATTTGTTGCAAATGGGAATTGCGCAAACTGAAAATAAACTTGCACGCGTCAATAGAGCAAACAGAAAAGCTGTCAGTACAAAAGATACAATGAAGTTGAAACGGCAACTTTCAATGTTGCATTCGGTAATGGGAGCGCAGGTAAATCCAACGTTGACAATTTCACAGGCGCTTGACGGCATTGCAGATGCGCAGAAAAATTTATCTGAATTAGTACAACAAATTTCAGCTACTGAAGAAAATTTTCAGAACGCAATAAATAGTAACGATATGACAACTGCGGCGAATTTACAAGCCCAATCACAGCAACTGCAACAGCAAGCC
>JAFSUE010000024.1 GCA_017445435.1 Selenomonadaceae bacterium
ACGTTCACGCGCTTGAACTTTTTTATCTTCGTCAGTTGGATTGTCCAAAACTAACGCGATAATGTCAGCAACTTCCGCCATATCGTCTTCCTTAAATCCACGTGACGTAAGCGCGGGACTTCCTAACCGAAGACCACTTGTTACAAATGGACTGCGCGGCTCAAATGGAATTGTATTTTTATTCGCCGTGATATTTACTTCGTCTAAAATATTTTGCGCTTCCTTGCCAGTAATATTTTTACTAGTCAAGTCAACCAGCATTAAATGATTGTCCGTACCGCCAGAAACAATTCTGAACCCGTCCGCCGTAAGTTTATCTGCCAAAACTTTAGCATTTTTAATAATCTGCGCGGCGTAATCTTTGAAGGCAGGTTGCAACGCTTCACCAAGTGCAACGGCTTTAGCGGCGATAACGTGCATTAACGGTCCGCCTTGAATTCCAGGAAATACAGCTTTATTGAATTGTTTGCCAAATTCAGCGTCACGACAAAGAATCATTCCGCCACGTGGTCCGCGCAGTGTCTTATGCGTCGTCGTCGTAACAACATCAGCATAAGGCATCGGGTCTGGATGAAGTCCTGCCGCTACAAGCCCTGCAATGTGCGCCATATCTACCATAAAATACGCGCCAACTTTTTTTGCAATGGCGGCAAAACGTTCAAAGTCTAAAGTTCGCGCATAAGCCGACGCGCCAGCCAAAATTAATTTCGGTTTACATTCAAGCGCAATTTTTTCAAGTTCGTCGTAGTCAATCATTTCCGTTTCACGATTGACGCCGTAGGGAACAATTTTAAAATATTTGCCGCTCATATTGACGGGGCTACCGTGCGTCAAGTGTCCGCCGTCATTTAAATTCATTCCCATAAAAGTATCGCCAGGATTTAACAGCGCGAAAAATACCGCCATATTTGCCTGTGCGCCTGAATGCGGTTGAACGTTGACATATTCGCAGTTGAAAAGTTTTTTAGCGCGGTCAATCGCCAGTTGCTCCACAACGTCTACAAATTCACAGCCGCCGTAATAGCGCTTGCCAGGATAACCTTCAGCGTATTTGTTCGTTAAAACGCTGCCTTGCGCTTCCAAAACTTGACGGCTAACAATATTTTCTGACGCGATAAGTTCCAACTTTGTACGTTGGCGATTCAATTCATTTTCTATCGCGTCGAAGACTGCGTTGTCTCTTTCAAAATTCATTTGGTTACCTCCACTACTCACTACTCACTACTAACTACTTACTCTTCAATAATGTACGACTTCAAAATTTCGCCGTAATAGGCAATGTGAGCGCCGCCGTATTCGTCCAATTTGTCGGCGGGATAAAATTTGCTAAACTTGTAGGCAATTTCTTTTACGGGCTGAATTTTTTGGAAAACTGCGCGGCATTCAATCGTTAATGGAAATTCTTTAATCGCGGGTGGACGAACAATTTCAGCGTCAACGATCGTCAAACCAGCTTTAGCAATTTTATCCATATCGCGCCCACTTCGACTGCCGCAAATTCCAAGCGCCTTTTTTACTTTGTCGGAATATTTTTCGCCATACGGTGCGCAAATTGTAAATTCGCCAGTTCGGTCGAGCAGTTCACGTGTAAAGCGCCCTTCACGTACATAAACTATAAAAATCGGTACGCCCCATTCAATTCCAATCGTCGCCCAGCCAATAGTCATTGCGTTGATACAATCTTCAGCCTCACTGACAAGTAAAATTCCCTGCGGTAACGCTTTAAAAATTTCGCCAGCGTAGTCAAAGGCGTTAATTTCTTTCTTCAAAATAAAAAGACCTCCAAACTTTTTTTCGGAGGATATTTTATTTCACTGCTGAAAAATTTGCAACTTTTTATTCATTTCAACATTTTTATAAGACATAAAAATTCAAGATGAAAATTCTATCGCCGTCGATTCTTATGACGAAAATGAAAAGTATTTACTGTTTCGCGGCGGAACGTAAGGAAAGCGATTCAAAATTAAATTTCGACGATTACAAAAAAATTTTGGACGCCGTGAAAAATTATAATTCTAACGCAGAAATTATTTTTACTGGCGGCGAACCGTTGCTGGCTGAACTTACAATTCCTGTTGCCAAATACTCCAAAAGTATCGGATTTACAAATAAGTTGATGACGAATGCAACTTTAATTACCGAAAAAAATGTTGAAAAAATTGTCCGCGTTTTTGATTCGGTGAAAATAAGTTTGGACGGCAGTATTGCTGAAAAGCACGATTTTTATCGCGGGCGCGGAAGTTACGATAAGACGATTAAAGCTATTGAACTTTTGGATAAATTTAATATGGACATTTCAT
>JAFSUE010000211.1 GCA_017445435.1 Selenomonadaceae bacterium
AAAAGATTGGGAATTGACGCGCAGACGGAGGAAGGCTTTCCACTTCCTAAATGGTCAGTCGATGAACATTTGAAATTTATGGACGACGCAGACGTTGACTTTACCGTTTTATCAATGGCGACGCCACACATTTACAACGGCGCTGATAAAGAAAAAATTTCCTGCGAAGTTGCACGAGAAATTAATTTGGAGTTCGCGTCAATCTGCCGCCATTATCCCGACAAGTTTGGATTCGTAGCAACTTTGCCAATGCCGAGCGTTGAAGGTTCAATCGCCGAAATTAAATTTGCAATGGAACAATTAGGCGCGTTGGGCGTGAAGGTTGCCAGCAATTCGGACGGCGTTTATTTGGGCGATGAAAGACTTGATCCGATTTTCGCTGAATTAAATTCACGAAAGGCGCTTGTAATTCTTCATCCAAGTCCCGCAAAAAAATTGCCGCGTGAAGGCGTCGTGACGGGCAAAGTTATGGCAATGTACGAATACCCTGCCGATACGACCCGCGCAGTTTTAAATCTTTTGTCGAACGGTACATTAAAAAAATTTCCCAGCTTAAAATTTGTCGTGCCGCATTGTGGCTCATTCCTGCCGTACATGAAACAGCGGGCGGGGGCAATGTTTCAAATGTTGTCTGCAATGAAAATTATGGACGCGGTAGACGTTGCGGCGGGCTTGAAAAATTTGTACTTCGACTTAGCTGGCGACCCAATGCCAGAACAAATGGAAATGTTGCTGAAAATTTCGGACGTTGACCATTTAATTTACGGCAGCGATTATCCCTACGTACCCGCGCAGGTTTGGCTGAAGAAAAAATCTGCGTTGGACGCTGAACTTGTCAATCGGCGTTGGACAGAAAAAATTTATATTGAAAATGCAAAAAAAATTTTGGAGTGATTATCATGTTGAATTTGCCGAAAATAGCATTGGGCGCTTGGGCTTGGGGTTCAGGCGCGGTAGGCGGAAATCAAGTTTTTGGACATAATCTTGAATCAAAAGATTTGAAACCGATTTTTGATGCAGCAATGTCTGCAGGTTTAAATTTGTGGGATACCGCGACGGTTTACGGTATGGGCGCGTCAGAAGAAATTCTTGGAAATTTTGTCAAAACTGTTGAGCGCGAAAAAATTTTTCTTTCGACAAAGTTTACTCCGCAAATTGCGGGAATGTACGATGATTCAGTTGAAAAAATGCTTGACGCAAGTTTAAAACGTTTGAATACCGATTATATTGACGTTTACTGGGTACACAATCCCGCAGACGTTGAAAAATGGACTCCTATGTTGCCCGCGTTAATTAAAAGCGGCAAAGTTAAAAGTGTAGGCGTATCGAATCACAATTTGGCAGAATTGAAACGCGCAAATGAAATTTTAAACGCGGAAGGTTGCAAAGTTGAGGCTGTGCAGAATCATTTCAGTTTATTGAATCGTTCTTCGGAAACGTCGGGAATTTTGGATTATTGCAAGGAAAACGGTATAAAATTTTTTGCGTACATGGTATTGGAGCAAGGCGCGTTGTCTGGCAAGTACAATACAAAAAATCCGTTCCCCGCAGGTTCAGACCGTGCGAAAAGTTACAATCCGCTTTTACCGCAACTTGAAAAACTTACAGACGAAATGAAAAAAATCGGCGAAAAACATAATTTAAGCGCGGCACAAGTCGGAACTGCTTGGGCGATTAACAAGGGAACTTTGCCAATAATCGGCGTTACAAAAATTCATCACGTGGACGACGCGGCAAAAATTATTGACGTAAAACTTTCTTCAGATGAAATTGCTGAATTGGAAAAATTTGCAGATAAAGCCAATGTTTCAACGGTTCGCGAATGGGAAAAGAAAATGGAGTAACTGAGCTTGAAAAATTTTTTGATAATATGGGGATTGATTATTATGTTGACTGCAACGGCAAGCGCTAAATCAATTCGTACACCAGAAGGAAATATGCCGCGTGTGCAATGGGCAGTTGTCGAATCAACTGAAGGCGCGATGTCACAAATAATTGAAATGGGCGCGAGAATTTTAGCGTCGACCAGTGCAAATGAAAAAGGTACGTACGCGCTTTACGGTGTGATTGAAAAAGACAATCCCAACTTGATGAGGTTGCTTGAAATTTATGAAAGTGATGAAGCGTATAGAATTCACAGCACTAGCCCCGCCTTCCAACAATACCGCGCTGAACGTTTGCCGATTCTTGCCGATTTAAAACTTTTGCCAGTAAATGGAATTGTGCTTGAACAAAAAAATAGTGGCGTTGGAACTGTAGCTCAAACTAAAAGATTTGAAGTTGCACCAGCTAACCTTGCAAAATTTCAGCAGATAATTTCAAATGAGGCAGTCCGCGCAGTTCGTGAAGATTCAGGCGTAATGGGCGCGTTTGTCACTGCCGAGCAGTCACGTCCGAATTTTTTGCACACAATGATAATTTTTAGCGACGATAAAGCCGCCCAAAAATATTTTTCATCGAATGCGTACAAAAATTTTCGCAGTCAAGCAGAACTGCTGATTCAAAGTGAAAAAGCTATTGACTATCAACCGACTAAAATTATTTTGTCGGAAAAATTTTAACAGGAGTTGTTGCATATGAAAAAGATTTTGTGCGTTGTGACAAGCAACAATGTTAAAGGCGCAACTGGCATTCCTACTGGATTTTGGCTTAGCGAACTTACGCATCCTATGGCGAAGTTTGAAGACGCGGGCTTTGAAACTGTCATTGCGTCGATTAAAGGCGGAAAACCTCCGATTGATCCTGTAAGCTTGAACTTTGACGACCCGATTAACAAAAAATTTTGGGACGACGCAAATTTTCAGCGCAAACTTGAAAATTCCGTCAAGCTTGATGACGTTGACGCGAAAAATTTTGACGCGATATTTTTTGCAGGCGGTCACGGCGTAATGTGGGATTTTGCAGACAGCGCGGCGATTGATAAAGTTACACGTGAAATTTATGAAAACGGCGGAATTGTATCAGCAGTTTGTCACGGTCCAGCGGCGCTTGTAAACGTCAAACTTTCAAGCGGTGAATATCTTGTCAGCGGAAAAAATGTCACGGGCTTTACAAATTCTGAAGAAGATGAAGCGCAAGGTACGGCGATTGTACCTTTTATGTTGGCGGATAAATTGACTGAACACGGCGCGATTCATCATGCCGCCGCAAATTGGAGTAATAATGTAGTTGTCGACGGACGGCTTGTCACTGGGCAGAATCCCGCGTCTGCGGCAAGTGTCGGCGACGAAGTGGTAAATTTAATTAAGAATTAAGAATGTAGAATTAAGAATTTTTTAGCTAGAATGGAGGAATTTTTTATGCCGTTAATTTCAATCGATGCTGTTCACCCTACTAAGGAGCAAAAAGAAAAACTTGTTGCCGAACTTACGAAAACCGCCAGCAATATTTTGGGCGTTGACGAAAAATTTTTTTACGTACTGGTCAAGGAAAATGATTTGGACAACTGGGGCATTGGCGGTAAAACTTTAGCGCAGTTCATGGCTGAAAATAAAAAGTAAATCCCAATTTCAATTTCAATTAGTTCAACTAAAAAAGATCGCCGCAAATTTTGTGACGATCTTTTTTTGTGCCGTATTGTAAACGATTAAAAATTTTACTTAAGCTGTGCCGCAACTTCTGCCGCGAAGTCAGATTGTTTCTTTTCGATACCTTCGCCGAGTTGATAGCGGGTGAAGTTCAAAACTTTCACGTCGCCAAGAATATCTTTGACAGCCTTTTTATCGTCGGGCGCTGATTTAACAAATTCCTGTTCGATAAGGCAGACTTCCTTATAAAATTTATTGATACGACCTTCGACCATACGTTCAACAATTTTTTCAGGTTTGCCTTCTTCAAGCGCTTGCTTACGAAGAATTTCTTTTTCATGTTCAAGTTCAGCCGCGTCGACTCTTGCACGGTCAACAGCCAAAGGATTCATAGCCGCGATTTGCAGTGCAACATCTTTTCCAAGTTCGTCACTGCCGCCAGACATTTCGACAAGGACGCCGATTTTGCCGCCCATGTGAATATAGCTGATGAGCTTGCCTTTCGTTTCGTAGCGGATAAAACGGCGTACAGAAATTTTTTCGCCGATAGTAGCAGTTGCTTCCGTTACCAATTCGCCAATTTTTTTATCGCCAACTTTAACTTCGTTAAGCGCGTCGAGATCGGCAGGGTTAGCCTTCGCGACGGTTTCAGTAACGATTTTAACGAGTTCACGGAAATTTTCATTGTTTGCAGTGAAGTCTGTTTCGCAGTTAATTTCAGCCATAGACGCAATTTTTCCGTCTGCAGAAACATAAGCCGCTACAGCACCTTCAGCCGCAATACGACCAGATTTTTTAGCCGCCTTTGCAATACCTTTTTCGCGCAGATAATCAGCCGCCTTGCCCATATCGCCATTTGTTTCAGCAAGCGCCTTTTTGCAATCCATCATGCCTGCGCCTGTTCTTTCGCGCAATTCTTTAACCATTGCCGCAGTTACAGTTGCCATTTATAAAATTCTCTCCTCAATGTTAGCTTATAGGATTTTAATTACTACTCACTACTAACTAACTTATTCTTCTACGTTTTCTTCGTCTTCGTCCGACACTTCGCCGCTAACAACGCCTTTGTTACCGTCAATCACGGCGTCCGCAATTTTTTCAGTCAAAAGTTTAACTGCGCGGATAGCGTCATCATTGCCAGGTATTGGATAATCAATTTCATCAGGATCGCAGTTTGTATCGACAATAGCCACAATCGGAATGTTCAACTTGCGAGCCTCTGCAACGGCAATTCTTTCTTTGCGCGGGTCAACAATGAAAATTGCGCCAGGAATTTTGCGCATTTCTTTAATGCCGCCAAGATATTTTTCAAGACGCGACATTTCGTGACGAAGTTGCATAACTTCCTTTTTAGTCAATACGTCGAAAGTGCCGTCACTTTCCATAGTTTCAAGCTCTTTCAAGCGATTAATACGTTTTTGAATCGTTTGAAAGTTCGTCAACATACCGCCGAGCCAACGTTCATTCACGAAGAATTGACCTGAACGAATTGCTTCTTCCTTCACAGCTTCTTGAGCCTGTTTTTTCGTACCGACGAACAAAACAGTTTTGCCTTCTTCAGCGACGCTACGAACAAATTCATAAGCTTCATCGACTTTGCGAACAGTTTTTTGAAGGTCGATAATGTAAATGCCGTTACGTTCCGTGAAAATGTACTTAGCCATTTTCGGATTCCAGCGGCGCGTTTGATGTCCGAAGTGGACGCCAGCTTCTAAAAGCTGTTTCATTGAAATTACTGCCATAAAAAAAATCCTCCTGTTAGACTTTCGCGGGAGACTAGCTTTTAGGGATTAGCTTGTAGCTTTTAGGTGTTAGCTTAAACCTACTAACTACTAACTACTCACTACTCACTACTCACTAATAAACCACAGGTTTGACGCTCCGTCCCGCGTGATTTTTAGACGCCGCGAATTATAACACAATTAATTCCGTCATTGCAAGTTAAAACTTTTAATTCTTACTGAAAAAGTGACGACAAAATTTAAAAACTGATATAAAAATTTTCCGCAATATGTTTTATAATATTCCTAAAAAAATTTTCAGAATGGAAAGCATAGAAAATGATGGAGCAAAAATTTTTTAAAGATTGGCAGATACTTAAAAGCGGACGGCGTAGCGATTTTATAATAATTATCGCGATTACTGCAATTTTTTTATTCGTCATAGCAATGAATGTTCGCTTGATTTTTCAAATGACATCGAATCAAACTGAACAAATTGGGCAAATGCAACTTGAAGGCATTCGTAGCGATTTGCAGGGAACTATCACGAAGGCTGAAAATTTTACCGTTCAAATGGCAATGGAAGTTGAGCAAATGTTAAGTTCTGGCGCGTCGTATGAAGACTTTAAAAATTTTTTTTACCAAAGAAAAAATGAACAGTTGCATTTAACCGACGGCGTCTGCTTTAACGTTTACATAACGACTAAAGATTGGACTATAATTCCAGATTTTAGTATGCCCGCCGATTATCACGCGAAGGAGCGTTTATGGTACAAGGGCGCCGCTGAAAATCCTGGAAAAATTTATATAACCGAACCGTATATCGACGCAATGAGCGGGATAATGTGTTTTACTATGTCGAAAATGTTACCCGATAATGAAACCGTCGTGGCGTTGGACTTCAATTTTTCTGACGTGCAACAATCCATTTTGCGAATGAATGAAACAGGCGATCAAATGTCGCTAATCGTCACTAAAAGCGGAATGATTATCGGCTATACTGATATGTCACTTGTTGGCGAAAAAATTTCTAAAAAGTTGCCAGCTTATGAAAGTATCCTTGCCCGTGTCGTTCAATCCCAAACGAATGAAAGTTTTGTCGCGCAGATTGACGGCAGGGAACATACAATTTTCAGTAGCGAAACAAATAACGGCTGGTACATGATTGTTAGCGTTGACAACTTAGCCTTTTATCGTGATAGCTATCGACAAATTATTTTTACAATGTTTGTCAGTTTAGTTATGATGCTGGCGATAATTTTTTTCTACCTCAACGCCATGAAAAACGGTCTGCAAGCTGAAACGGCATTGCACGTTAAGGAAGAATTTTTGTCCCGCCTTTCACGTGACCTGCGCGAACCTCTACATAAAATTTTAAAGTTGTCAAGCGCTGATGAAAGTTTGAATGAAAAAGCCGCACAAGTTCGCGAATCGGCACTTAAGCTTTCAGATATGCTAGACAATCTTTTTTCCTTTTCGACGATTGTTTCAAGCGATAAAACTAAACTTAGCGCCGATAAAAAATTTCACGACGGCGAACTTGCTAAAGTTAGCCGCTATTCACGAAATGGCGTTATCGCAGTTTTAGTTGCCGCTATGTTGCTTGCCGCTGGCTTGTGCATTAAAACTACAATCAGCTGGGGAGATACTAAAATGAAGTTGGAGGCGGACACATACGAACATCAACTTGTGAATTGGATTGAAAATCAGCGCAGTATCTTAGGAATGTTTGTAAATATTCTCGGCAAACATCCTGAATTTATGGATGATTATCCGTCCGCTGTAAAATTTTTAAATGACTTGGCAAAAAAATATCCTGAAATTTCCGTGTGCTATATGTCCAATCCGTACAAGGAACATATACTCATAATGAATAACGGCTGGCAACCTGATGAAAATTTTGACTTGGAAACGCGCCCTTGGTACATTGCCGCTGAAAAATCTGAAGACGGTTTCAGCATTTCTGCGCCATACTACGACGCACAAACTGGGCTTTACTGCGTGACGCTTTCTCAAATTGTTTACGGCGATAATGATGAGTTTATAGGAATTTTCGGCATTGACTTTTACATTGACAGCTTGATTAAAGTTTTGGGCGAAAGTTACAGCAAGGACGGTTACGCCTTCCTTGTCGACAGCAACGGAATTATCATTAATCATCCCAATCCAAATTATCAAATGTCGGAAAGTCATATGACAAATATTTTTGATACGGAGTACGCGAAAGTTTTTGCAAGTGACAACGTCGCCACAATGGAAGATTACACGAAAAATTTTGTAGCTTGTTTAGCAAAGAAAAATCCAACGTCCAATTTCACCGTCATTGTTGCAAATAGTTGGTGGAACATTTACGGCGATATTATTTTACTCGGCGGCTTATTCATTGCCTTACTTGGAATTTGTATTGCTATCGTTAGTATGCTGATTCATCGGCTTTTCGGCTGGCAAGACTCCGTAAACAATCAGCTGAAAGAAATTTCCGATACGGCAGTTGCGGCAAGTAAGGCTAAGTCCCAATTCTTGGCGCAAATGTCCCATGAAATTCGTACGCCAATCAACGCCGTTTTAGGTATGAATGAAATGATTCTGCGCGAAAGTCACGACAAAAATATTTTAGACTACTCCGCGAATATTCAAAGCGCTGGCAAAACTTTATTGACGCTGATAAATTCCATTTTAGATTTCTCAAAAATTGAAGATGGCAAAATGGAAATTGTCCCCGTCCGCTACGAAACAACGCGCTTGATTGATGACCTTGTCAATATGATTTCTGAAAGAGTTCGCAAGAAAGGTTTGGAATTTAAAACGCAAATTGAATCAACGTTGCCGAAAAGTTTATACGGTGACGACGTAAGGATTAGACAAATTATAACGAATCTTTTAACCAACGCCGTCAAATACACTCACGAAGGCTCGATTACTTTCAAAATTAGCGGCAGTGAAATTGACGCCGACACTTACGAATTGCAAGTTGCAGTTATTGATACTGGTATCGGCATTCGTGAACAAGATATGGACAAGCTCTTTCAATCTTTCCAGCGAATTGATGAGGAACGAAACAGAAATATTGAAGGTACTGGCTTAGGCATTGCGATTGTACAAAAACTTTTAGCGATGATGAACAGTAAGCTTGAAGTTGCTAGCGTTTACGGCAAAGGTTCAACCTTTTCATTCAAGCTGATTCAAAAAATTATCGACAAAAATTATATTGGCAACTACGACGAACAAAAAATTAATCACGGCGTGGAAGATTCAAATAAAAAATTTTTAGTAGCACCTGCCGCGAAAATTTTAGCAGTTGATGATAACGATATGAATTTAAAAGTTATCAGCGGACTTTTAAAGCGCAATGGCATTGTCCCCGACCTTGCCGAAAGTGGAATGCAATGTATTCAACTTGCAAAAGAAAAATTTTATCATATAATTTTCCTTGACCATATGATGCCAATAATGAATGGAATTGAAACGTTGAAAGAATTACAGCGTGAAAATATTTTGAGCGACAAAACGTCCGTCGTAATGCTGACGGCTGGCGCGATTGCTGGAATGCGTGAACAATATCTGCGCGAAGGTTTCAACGATTATCTTTCAAAGCCCATTGAAGTTGCTGAACTTGAAACGATTTTGGAAAAACATTTGCCAGCTGACATTGTTTCCTTTAAAATTGAGGGGCAAGAAAAAATTTCCGCGCAGATTGAAGAGGTTAAAACTGTGGAAGAAAATTCATTTGATGATGAAAACTTGAATGAAAACTTTGACGACACTTTCACTGCCGCCGATAAAAAATCTTTCAATGAAAGTTGCCCTGACATTAACTTGGAAGTTGGCTTGCCGTACTGTATGGACAGCAAGGAATTTTATATTGAAATGTTGAAAACTTTTGTTGACGGTCAAAAAGCTGAACAAATTCAAGCGGCGTTTGATAGCGGCGATTGGAAAAATTATCAAATTTTAGTTCACGCGCTTAAGTCAACGTCTTTGTCAATCGGCGCAGAAAATTTGAGTGAACAGGCGCGGCATTTGGAATTGGCGGCAAAAGATGATAACATACAAGAAATTCAAGCTAACCACGCCGATTTAATGATGAACTATGCTAAAGTTCGCGACCAAATTTCTAAATGGCTGGAGGGTTGCACGTGAGAAAAATTTTAATTGTCGACGATGAAAAAATGATGTTGTTATGGACGCGCCGCATTCTTTCTTCCAAATATGAAATTGTAACGGCAATGACTGGCACGGAGGCTATAGAAATTTTTCAGCGCGAAAAGCCAGATTTAGTGCTGTCCGATTTAATGATGCCTGAAATGGACGGCTACGAAATGCACAAAATTTTGGAAGAAAAAAATTCCGCGCCCGTACCAATAATTTTTATGACGGCTGATGAAAGCGACGAAAGCGAAAGTAAAGGCTTTGAAGTCGGCGCTGTCGATTATATTCGTAAGCCGTTACGCCCCGATGTCTTGTTAAAACGTGTAGGCAATGCGATTGATCATTTAGATAAAATTCATGGACTGGAAACGGCGGCGGCAACTGATCCGCTTACAAAGTTACTGAATAAATCTGCGGCGCAAAAGGAAATTGGCGAACTTGTCCAAAATTCAACTGGCGCATTGATAATCCTTGACCTTGACAGTTTTAAATTGGTGAACGATATTTATGGACATAGCGCGGGCGATAAAATTTTGGCAAACTTTGCCGATTTAATAAGAAAAATTACGCGCGAAAATGATTTAATTGGACGTATCGGCGGCGACGAATTTATAGCGTACCTGCACAATGTTGACGACGAAAAAATTTTAGTCACGAAAACTAAATTTTTGAATGAGCAACTTTTAAGCGCGGCTAAAAAAATTCTTGGCGCTGATATGTCAATTCCTTTAGGCGTGAGTGCTGGCGCAGTTTTTGTTCCAGATGAAGGCACGGAATTTGTCACGCTGTACAAGGAGGCTGACAGCGTACTTTACGACGCAAAAAAGCAAGGCAAGCATTCCTGCGCGGTGTACGGTAAACATCATCACGCTGAAAATCATTTGACTAACACTGACGGCATTTATCAAACGCGGTTGATTCTTGGCGAAAGAAATATTGAGCCAGGCGCGTACTTCGTCGACTTCAATATTTTTCAGCACATTTACCGCTTACTTTCGCGAATGTGCGACAATTACCGAAAAGGTTTAACGTTGATTCAGTTCACGGTAGCTGATGAAAATTTTGCTGAAAAGTTTAAAGATACGTTGCTACATTCCCTGCGAAAAAGTGACTGCGTTTCACAAAGCGGCAAAAATAAATTTTTAGTCCTGTTAATGGAGGCGACGGAAGAAGAATCATTGATTGTTCGTGACAGAATTTTTTCTAAGCTTGAAAAAAATTTGACTGATAAAATTTCTTTTGAATGCGAAAAAATTTTTTAATATTTAATTGCAAAAAAATCGACTGCCAGATTTTGACAGCCGATAATTTTTTTTATTACGAACTTTGTATCAGAATTTACAATTCTTCATTCTTAATTCTTAATTCTTAATTCGTTACAAGCCTTTGGATTTTCTCAATTCGCTAAGTTTCGGTCCCATAATGCGCTTGTAAGCCTCAACGCCAGGTTGGTTGAAAGCGTCGACGTTGGAAAGTTCGCCTTCGTAAGCAACAGACATTGCCAAAAGGTACATCAATTCGCCAAGATGATATTCATTGAGTTCAGGCAATGTAAAGCAAGCGTTGAAACGTTTATTCGACTTCAACGCGTCCGCGTTAGACTGTCTTGCAACTTCAAGCGCTTCACTCATAGTTACGCCAGAAATATCAGCTAACTTTTTGAAGTTCGGGAAGGCGTTGGGGATAACTAAGTCATTGTCCCACTTCGCAACTTTGATGAACTGTACAACTTTGTCCAGCGTGCCTTCTTGATGTTGTTGCGTCTGCGAGTGCATATCAGTTGTGCCGACAGCAACTAACGGCGTGCGACCGTAGCAAACTTCCTTGCCTTCCTTGTCGAACTGTTTGCCGAGTGATTCAGCCAAAAGTTGAATGTACCATTCAGACAAAGATTTAAGGTAGTCACCGTAAGGCATCATAACTTCGATATTGCGACCGTGCTTTTCAGACGCGGCAAATTTCAACGCGGCATTGAGCATTGCAGGATTTTCAAAAAGATTTTCATTCTTGCAAGCTTCGTCCATATCGCGAGCGCCTTCAAGGAACTTTTCAATGTCCATACCGATAACGGCGGCAGTGACAAGCCCAACTTCACAAAATACCGTAAAGCGTCCGCCAACGCCGTCGGGTACTGCG